>JACMIM010000351.1 GCA_014381165.1 Roseiflexaceae bacterium | reverse complement strand
TTGTCTCGTTTTTTGGTGCTTTGCACCAAAAAACGAGACAGATATTAGTTGTTTGCTTGCCCGGCGCTGAAGCGCCGGGTGTTGTGCGTTTTAGGCACGCTGCTGCCGCTGCATCGTC
Source organism: Roseiflexaceae bacterium (assembly GCA_014381165.1). Taxonomy (GTDB): domain Bacteria; phylum Chloroflexota; class Chloroflexia; order Chloroflexales; family Roseiflexaceae; genus JACMIM01. The sequence continues at coordinate 5,634 of JACMIM010000351.1, read as the reverse complement.
ACTTGCGGATTCCAGCGGTCGAGCATCGCCCAAACCAGCGCCACCATCATCAGCCAAACCAGCTGCGTTCGCACGCGCAGAAAGAAATCTACCAGATAGCGGCTTTCTGGCAGCGCCTGCGTGAGATCGGCCAGCGCCTGCGACGGCAGGGCCAGCAGCGCGGCGAGCTGCGCCTGGAAGTTGAACTGTGCCAGCAACTGGCTTACTCCATACCAACCAACTAGCAGCGCGAGCAAGATCGATAGCACGGCAACCAGATATGCAAGCACGACATGGAATCGCTTTGGCTGCGCTGGCCCAAACGCGATCGGCGCAAGCGCCAGCGCCATGAGCCGTGCCGAAAGATCGGCGGGCATCTCCCAACGCAGCTCCGCGCGCATTGCTGTGTCCAGCGTGGCGTGGCGGGCGGCATAGCGCGCACAGGCTGGGCAGCCCTGCACATGCTGCTGAATCTCTGGATCGATTGCTATTGGTGCGGTCGCAAGTTCGTCGCGCACACTGTTGCATGAGGTCATACTATCACCTGGCCTTTGCCAGCCGTAGCGCGGGCGCAAACGGGCTGATCAGCGCAGCCTGGCGGCTACGCTCGGCTTTTGGCTGTACAACTACTTGCGGGCGGGACGGCTGCGGCTCCTCCTGCATCTCTAGTAGCACGGCCAGGCGCTCTTTGCCACGACGGATGTGGCTTTTGACCGTGTTCAGCGGCATGTCCAGCACCTCGGCAATGTCGCTATACTTCATGTCGTCGAAGTAATACAGCGTCAGCACCAGCCGGTGGTGCGCTTCGAGTTGACCAAGCGCCCGCCGCACCTGCGCCCGCAGCTCCTGCGAGTCGAGCGCCTGGGCCGGGTTGCTCCAGCGGTCATCGTCGGCTACCGTCAGCATGGGATCCTGCTCGTCCTCATCGATGACGGGCGGAACCAACTGCACCTGTCGCCCACGCCGCCGCAACTCGTCGCGCCCGAGATTGACCACCAGCCGATACAGCCAGGTCGTGAACCGGCTCTCACCATTGTACTGGCCGAGGGCACGATACAGCCGAATAAAGGCATCCTGGGTCAGATCGGCGGCGTCCTCGGGGTTCTTCAGCACGCTCATGGCAATGCTGTACACATAATGCTGCTGGCTCGTGATGATCTGCGTAAAGGCCTCGCGATCACCGGCTTGCGCGCGCTTGATAATGTCAGCAGATGGCTCAGCCACCGTTACTTCTCCTTAGACGGCCCAAGTGCGGGCCAGCCTTTCTGCATTGCTCGTAGTCATGACGAGTATCGAGACGTAAATGTTGCAGCAGTTGCCCAAACGTCTATATTTCGCCTGCGGCGGACAAGGAAATACCAAATAATTGTTTCGTTTTTTGGCGAAAGCGCCAAAAGACACAACAAAAAGATAGCTATTCCAGGCCGCCGCAGGCGGAAGACGCTAACTGCGTAAGGGGAGTGGCGTAGACTTTTGCGCCGTCACCAGGGCCACCGGATAAATCCGGCGTCTGCTACGCCAAAACGCGCTGAAGCGCGTTGGACACAATCGAACGCGCTTCAGCGCGTTTTGTATGACAGCAGCGGGTTTCAACCCGCCTGCGACGGTGCGCGTGCAAGAACATACGCCACACCATTGCGTAAGTCCTGAACATAAAAGAGCAGCGCGAAGTTTACAACCTTCGCGCTGCTCATATGCATTATCCCTGGCCGCGTCGCTACGTTCGCCACTTTCGGGATGTAATAGTTGTTCCTTGTCCCTCGATCGAACGGATCTCGAACTCATCCATGAGTCGCTTGGCACCTGGAAGGCCCATACCCATGCCGCGCGAAGTGCTGTAGCCATCCTGCATCACCAGATCGATACTGGAAATACCTGGCCCCTGGTCTTCACAGATAATCTCGATGCCCTTGCGTCCAGAACGCTCGATCTCTCGCACCGAAACACTACCCGTGCCGGCGTAAAGGTAGATGTTGCGCGCCAGCTCGCTCACTGCCGTCGCAATACGCGCCTGATCGATCGCCCCAAAGCCCAAAGCTTTGGCGGTATCGCGTGCCATGGTGCGAGCAATGACGATATCGAGGTCGCTGCGGATGGCCGCAACTTTACCCTGCGCCATCGCCACTCTCCTCAACCTGCCGACGCAGCATCGCCAGGCCCTTTTCGAGATTAAGCGCAGTCAGGACGTGCGGCAACTCAAGGCCCAGTTCAACCAGCGTAATCGCGACCGCCGGCTGCAGGCCCGTAATCACGACCCGTGTGCCCATCAGCCCAGCCATCGCCGCGATATCGCTGATCAGGCGACCAATAAAACTATCCACTACATCTACCGCAGTCAGATCGACAATCAGCCCGCGCGCTTTTGTGTCGTAGATACGCTGAAGCAGGTCATCTTTGAATTGAACGGCCGAGGCATCGTGCAGCGCAACCTGAATCGAGGCGATCAGCACGTTTTCGATCTTAAGAATTGGAATACGGAGGCTTTCCAAACAGCGACCTCCTCGACAGCTAGCGAGTAGCACAGGCAATATTCGCGCCCTCAGCCACAAGTATACAGCATAGGTAGAGTGCTGCGATATAACGCTCCTGTGATAATTGTGAGCAACTTTGTAGCGGACTACGCCGCGAGATGCAGTATGCTATGCTCATGTTTTGCAGAGCCGCCGTGAAGAGGACGAGCATGATCACACGCGATTTTACCGCTACTACATTTATTGTTCATGAGCGCCGCACGCTGCTGCTCCACCATCGCAAGCTCGGCATCTGGGTGCCGCCAGGTGGACATATCGACCCGCACGAACTGCCGCATGTCGCTGCACTGCGTGAGGTGCGCGAAGAAACTGGGCTGGAGGCCGCGCTGTTGGCAGTGGGCCGCACACTTGGCAGTGTCGAGATGCTGCCACAGCCGCACTGCATGCTGCTCGAAGACATCTCGCCCGACCACCAGCACATCGATTTAATCTACTTCGCGCGCGTGGTCGCGGGCGAAGTAGCCCATGCCGAGCGTGAGGCGCTTAGCGCGCGCTGGTATGATTGGGACGAGCTGGACAGCCCAGAGATCGCTGAGGACATGCGCGAGCTTGGCCGCGCGGCGATCGTGGCGGCTGCGGCCGCCGAATGAAGCGTAATGCCCCCGATCGATCGTTGCCCGCGCGCTGGTTCATTAAGGATCATACCCGATGCTGCTTAACGTTTGTTTAGCCCAGATGGATATCGAACTCGGCCAGCCCGCAGCCAACCTCGCCCAGGTGTGCGAACTGGCCGCCCAGGCTGCGGCAGCGGGCGCACAACTGCTGGTGCTGCCTGAGCTTTGGTCGACCGGCTACGATCTCGAGCGGGCGCATGAGTTGGCCACGCCGCTCGACGGCGGCGTGTTTGCTGAACTGGCGGCACTGGCGCAGCAACACACCATGGCGATCTGCGGCTCGGCCTTGAGCACAACTGCGGGCCGCCCTGCCAACACCGCCGTGCTGTACGGGCCGGATGGCACAGCGCTCGGCAGCTACAGCAAAACGCACCTGTTCGGCCTGATGCACGAGGATCAGTGGCTTGCGCCAGGCCAGCATATGAATGTGCTGCCCACGCCCTGGGGACCGACCGCGCTGGCGATCTGCTACGATCTGCGCTTTCCTGAGTTGCTACGCGCCTACGCCGTGGCTGGGGCGCAGCTGATCATCATGCCAAGCGAGTGGCCGCACCCACGCCTGGAACACTGGCGCACACTGGTACGCGCCCGTGCAATCGAAAATCAGTGCTTTGTAGTGGCCTGCAATCGGGTTGGCAGCGACCGCGCCAGCCGCTTTTGTGGCCATTCCCTGGTGATCGATCCATGGGGTGAAGTGCTTGTCGAAGGCGACGAATCGGCAACACTGTTGTTTGCCAGACTTGATCTCGACCTGGTGGCAGAAGTGCGCAGCCGCATGAGTGTGCTGCGCGACCGTCGGCCCGATCTGTATGGTGCGTGAGGCATAACGGGCATAAAAAGGGCGCAAAAAAAGACCAGCGCGGCTGCGCTGGTCTCAACAAGTGCAAGCGAGGGGCACCCAGAGGAACTCACCTACCGTTGCTACCTCTCGGTCCTGGCGGGGTTCGACAAGTATCTGCCGCCCCTCGTGTGGTATTATACTGGCTCGGTGGCAATGCGTCAAACCCAGGTTATTTGCGCATGCCTGCACGCGATGGTACAATCACAGGCCGATTTCGGTTTATTTCGCTGAGGAGGCGTGTCGTGGAAATTGCGTTGTATATTGCCCTGCTAATTATTTCATTTGCGCTGATTGGTCTGGTTATTCTGCAAGGCAAGAACGCTGGCCTCCAGAATCGCAACACGAGTTCGATCCACCGCACCAAGCGCGGTGCCGAAAAGACTATCCATCAGGCGACGGTCGTGCTTGCAGTTGTGTTCCTGCTGCTCGCGCTGGTCGCTAGCCTGCCGATCTTTGGCACCGCCCCCGCGCTTTCGAGCATGTTCGGCTTGGTCTAGCCTGTGGCACGCCGCATACGCTGGCAGATTCTGATCGCGGCAGTCACGGCGGCGCTGGTGCTGGGGCTGATGACCTACCTGACCTTGACCACGGCCGCTGTGGCAACGCCGCTCGCAGGCGGCGTTTTCACCGAATACGAAACCAGCGCGCCGCGCCAGCTCAATCCGCTGGTGAGCAACTCTGTCAGCGATCCGGTTGCAGCTGATGTTCAAGCCCTGATTTTCGACGGCCTGATGCGGATCGGATCGGATGGACTGCCCGAGCCGGCGCTGGCCCAGGCCTGGCCACAGATCGAGCAGGACGGCACCGTGTACACCTTTGCGCTGCGGCCCGATGTGCGCTGGCACGACGGCCAGCCGCTCTCGGTCGACGATGTGCTGTTCACTCTGCGGGCCGTGCAATCGCCTGGTTTTGTGGGCGATCAGCAGACCGGCAGCGTGTGGCGCAATGTGCTGCTGGAGCGCCTCGACGACACGACATTTCGGGCGACCTTGCCCGCACCGCTGGCGTCGTTCCTCAGCTACGCAACCTTTCCCATCCTGCCGGTGCATGTGCTCGGCGAACTCGATCCGGCGCAGTGGTCTAGCGCCGCGTTCAATGCACAACCAATCGGCACTGGTCCTTATCAACTTTCCGGCCCGCTCGGGGCCGATCGTGTGTTGCTGACCGCCAATCAGCGTTACTTTGGCGGAAGGCCGTATCTTGACAGCATCGAGATGCGCTTCGAGCAGAACCCGCAGGACGCGCTAACCGACATGAGCCGTGGCGGAGCCGTAGGAATTGGCTGGAACGCCACCGCCGACCAAAGCCGCCTCAACACGCCGCGCAACGCGGCCCGCCACAGCATCCCGCTAGCAGCCTACACCACGCTCAGCTTCAACACCCGCATTGCACCACTCTCCGACTTGGGCCTGCGCCGCGCGCTGGCGCTTGCCACCGATCGCACTGCAATCATCCAGCAGGTGCTGGCCGAGGCTGCACAGCCGCTCGATACGCCGCTGCTGCCCGGCTGGTGGGCCAGCGATCCGCTCGCGCTCGACGCCGTTACCGACGCCGTCGCAGCTGGCGAAACGCTGGCCTCGCTTGGCTTCGAGGTTGGCGGAGATGGCCTGCGTGCGCGTGATGGCCAGCCACTAGCGCTGACAATCCGTGCCGATGACACGGGGGATCA
>JACMIM010000350.1 GCA_014381165.1 Roseiflexaceae bacterium | reverse complement strand
CGCGCCGCACCCGGCCCGCGCCGCGTGCGGCTGAGGACGAAACATATGCGGACGAATTGCCGCGCCGATCTCGGCCCGCGCCGCGTGCAATTGATGAGTCGCGTCCGCAACGCGATTCGCTGATCGACCGGCGCATGCGTGTTGCCCGTGGCGATGACGATTTTGATGACGAGCATAGTGGTTACGCGCCGCGCCGTCCGTATGCGCACAACGCCGAATACGCGCCATCTGACCGCCAGCCGACTGGCCCGTTCGGTACGGTGCTGTACACGCTGCTCGGCCTGCTGGCCGTCGGTGCGCTGGCCCTTGTGTTGGCTCCACCCCTGCTCGGCAGCGTCATTCCCAATGTCGACGTGCCGGCGGCAATCGGGCAGGCCCTGGCCACCCCAACGCCGACTATGATCGACCGCGGCGGGACTATCCTGCAAATGCGCGATCTCAGCCGTATCGAGACCCAGCAGTTCAGCGCGGAACGTGTGGTCGAGGCCCAGATCGCGCGCGGCAATCTGACCGACCACCTGTTTGGCGACAAGCTGCTGCTGATCGCGCGCGGCACCGTGATCGCTGGCGTCGATATGGAGAAGATCGGCGATCAGGATGTTACGATCTCGCCTGATGGCACGAGGATCACGGTCAACCTGCCGCCATCCGAGATTTTCATTCGGGCGCTCGATAATGACCAGACCAGTATCTACAGCCGTACAACCGGCCTGTTCGCAAATCAGGATCCGGAGTTGGAAACGCTGGCCCGCCAGAATGGCGAGCAGGAGATTCTGGCCGCCGCCTGCGAGTCCGGCGTCATGCAGAAGGCCGCCGATGGAGCCGAGCGCACGCTGATGCAGTTTCTGACCATCGCCGGCTTCGAAAGCGTTACGGTCAACGCTATTGGCGGTGAGTGCATCGCGCCGAGCACCGTGGCGTTACAGCAGTAGTTGCCGCTCACAAAGCATCTCTCCAACGCGCGCAGTTTTGCCACTGCGCGCGCTGTCATTTCCAAAACCCAATAGCCCGGCGCTTCAGCGCCGGGGCGCTTCAGCCGGGAAGGTAATTCAATGATAGCTGTCTCCCACGATCCCGAAGCCGGGACGTTGTATTGGTATTTCACCGAAATTATTGCCGGCAGCACCGATGGCGAGGGCGAATGCGACGCCACGCTGTTGCTCGACGACGATGGCATGATCGTTGGCCTGGAGCTGGAACTCGACTCCAGCATCAGCGCCAGCGATCTCTCGTGGGCGTTGAGCCACCAGGAACTCAGCTACGACGCCGAAACCTACACACTGCGTGTACTGTTGCCCGGTGTCGCCGACCCTGATGCTCAACCGATGGCCGAGCCGGCTATTCTCGATTTCGACATGGTTGGCATGATTCAGGGTGCCGAGGTGCAGCCAGCCAAAACATTTGGCCTGACCACTCGCCTGGAGCGCCTTGCCCCCTACATGCTTGAGTTAGGCGAGGACGATTCGGCACCAACCTTTGACGACGAGCCGGAAGTCGAGTCTGCTAGCCCTGATGATGACCCAGAAACCGAATTGGTTAGCCCTGATCACGATCTAGAAATCGAACCCGCCACGCCCGATGCAATCAACCAGGCAGTTGGGCAAGATCAGGCTGGGCCTGGTACCAGCGTGGCCATGCCCGCTTCCGCTGCGCCGCCACACCTGGTGCTGCGCGATGTGCCGCTGGACGCGGCAATCTACACACTGCCGCCTGCCTCGCAGGCGATCGCGCCTATCCCCGCCCCCCAGGCTGGCCAGCGCTCTGGCTTCGTGGCAATCGTCGGCAAGCCCAACGTCGGCAAATCGACCTTGCTCAACGCGCTGCTTGGCGAGAAAGTCGCCATCACCTCGCCCAAGCCGCAAACCACGCGCATGCCCATGCGTGGCATTCTCAACCGCCCCGATGTTCAATTGATCTTTGTCGACACGCCCGGCATCCACGATCCCCGCACCAAGCTTGGCACCTTCATGGTCGATCAGGCCCGCCGCGCTATTCCCGATGCGGATATCATCTGCCTGGTGGTCGATATCTCCGAGCCGCCCAGCCGGCTCGATCGCAAGATCGCCGAGCTGGTGCGCCGCGCCCGCGCGCCCAAGCTACTCGTGCTCAATAAAGTCGATCTGCGCAACCCCAGGGGCCAGGAGTATCTGGTTGCCTACCGCGATCTCGGCCCGTGGGATATGGAACTGGCTGTTTCGGCTACCAAGGCCCAGGGTCTGGAAACGCTGGTCGAAGAACTGGTGGCCCGGCTGCCCGAGGGTGGCCAGCTGTATCCCGCCGAGCAACGCACCGACACCAGCGAACGCGAGCGCTCCGCCGAGATGGTACGCGAGCAGGTGCTCTACCAGACCGAACAAGAGGTGCCACACAGCGTTGCCATCGAGGTCGAGGAGTGGGAGGACAAAGGCCAGGCGCTGTACATGCGTATGACCATCCACGTTGAAAAAGACTCACAAAAAGCCATTTTGATCGGCGCAAAAGGCGCGCGTCTGAAAGAGATTGGCTCACGTGCCCGCCGTGGCATCGAGCAGATCGTCGGCAAGCCAGTTTACCTCGATCTATGGGTCAAAACCCGGAGCAACTGGCGCGACGATGCATCATCGTTACGTTGGCTTGGCTACACCGATAAGTAAAAAGCACGCGCTTATCACGAATCTCTCACAAAATCTGCTGGCATACAACCTGCGTAGTGGTACAATAGACCACAAGCGAGTGGTGCCCCAGGTGTTGGCTCCCAGGATAAAATGGGACCTGCAACCTATAGACATTTGCCGTAGACGTTGTATACTAGGTGTATTATCCCTGAGAATCAGGCGGCACCGCTTTTAACTTGTTAGAAGGAGTCGTACAATGGTGACTGTTCTGCTGGTGATGGCCCTGGCGGTGTTCGCATCAATGATCGTGCGCGCCAACGAATCCAACAAGCGCGAAGAAATTCGCATCCCGCTCGAGAACAAGGCCCGATACAATCGCCGCCGCCGCTAGTCGGTTCGGCAGCTCTCGATACGAGCACACCCACGCGGGTTTCCGCGTGGGTGTGCTCGTTTTTGTGCCTGCCTGCAATAGGCACTATCTAAGCGGCCGCTTCAGCACAAATAACACCTCCTGTGAATAGCCCTGCCCGGCACTGATCGGCGCGGCACTCACCAGCTCCCAGCCATCCTGGCCTAGCTCGTTCAAGCGCGTGTACAACGATTGTATATCGACATTTGCGCTGAGTAGTCCGACCGTGTTCAGTGAGATGACATGATACTCCCACTGCGGATGCGGCGGCGTTAAGCGCGTGGTCGGCATTCCTGCTGATGACATACAGTGCTCCTATGTGATGCGTGGGGGTTCCAAGCCACGCACCATTGTTGGCCGTGGGCGTGGTAGAATAGTTAGGACTTACGCAGTTGGCGGCTTCAGCCTGCGGCAGCATGGAAAATCTATCTCTTTTGTTTCGTTGTTTGGTGCTCTGCACCAAACAACGAAAAAATTAAAAATTAGTTCCATTCTCGCCGCAGGCGAAACGAAAGCTTTTGGGCAACTGCGTAACTCCTGATAGTATACAATCCATTGAATCTTTCTAGCGCGTCGGGCTGATCTCAATCCCGCTGAAACACTGGTGTTGGCTATGGCTGCTTCCCCCACGCTGTTGTGGTGCGCCCGTCTTGTGAAGCTCGTGTGCGCGCTGGCGCTGTCAGGCTGCGCCGCTGTTCCGCGTGGCGTGCTCGACACCGGCACTGATTTCGCGCAGGATGCGCTAACCGAACTGCCCGCCGCACCCTCCTACCGGATTGGCATCCAGACCGAAGTGACCGGCAGCGGCGCGCAGATTGGCGACCTCAGCATTCGCGCCGCCCGCTTGGCGATCGAGCAGATCAACGCCAGCGGTGGGATCGATGGTGTGCCACTTGAGTTGGTGGTGCGCGACTGCCGGTCGGATGTGGCTACCGCCCTGGCCGAGTACCACGCCGCAGTAGAATCTGATCAGTTGGTGGCGCTGCTCGGCCCGGTGAAATCGGCCTACGCTGTGCCCATGGTGCAGGAGCATCTGGGCGACACGCTGCCGCTGTTTATTGGCGCAACCAGCACCACGCTGACTGAGCAGGGTGACCAAAACTTATTCCAGATGCGGCCAAGCATCAAGGTGACTGCTGCGGCCATGGTTGCATTCGCCGCCGAGCGCCTGGGCACCGCACGCGCTGGCATTATCTATGATGCCGATCTGCACGGCAGCAATGGCGCGCTTCACCTGGCCGAGGCGCTGCGCCAGCATCAGCTCGATATTGTGACTGAAATCGCCTACACCACAGCGACCGTCGATTACGACCCGTTGGCCCGCCAGGTTGCGGCGGCGAAACTCGATACGATCTTCATCTATGGCACCAACCCCACCGATATTGGCCTGCTACTGCGCGCGCTGCGCTACCGTGTGCCAAACGCCACGATCGTTACTTCGCCGGGTGGTTCGTCCGTCACTACCCACAATTTGGCTGGCGACGCCCAAGACGGCATCTATGTGGCGGTCGATTCACAGCTGAGTGGGTCGAACGACGGCGCGCGCTTCGAGCAAGCCTTCCGCGATCGCTTTGGCCTGGCCCCCGACACATATGTGATCTGGTACTACGATGCAGTTTACCTGCTGGCCGAAACGCTGCGCGCCCAGCAGGGCGACCCAACCGCGCTAGGCGAGGCCCTGCGCGGCACTAGTCACCAGGGTGCGCAAGGGCGCTACCACTTCAACGCCCAGGGCGAAGGCCTGCACAGTGTCGTTTTGGCCTCGATGTCTGGCGGTGCGCCGCGCCTGATCGGCATGTTCGACGAGCGCGGCTTTCGGGCCATGCCTGCCGCTAGTGCAACAGTGGAGCTGCCATGAGCAAGCTTGTGCGCCAGCTGCTCCTGCCCATGCGGCACTGGCCGCTGGCCAACTTGCTGACCTTCGTCATGGTGCTGGTGGCTGCCATTGCCGTACTGGTGCTGTTCGTGGACCTCAACCAGTCAAATCGCCGTGAGATCGAGGCGCTGCAAGTCGACCACTTGCATAATAACGCGACCGATCTTGCTGCGGGCCTGGATGCGCTGGTTGGCCAGCAAATGGGCCGGATTAGCAATCTGGCGCTTTCGCGTTCGGTGGTCGAGTTTGCCACAGTTCGCCCCGACCAGCGCTCGGCGCTGTTCACGCCTACCCTGGCCGATTTTACGAATGTGGTGGCCTCAAGCAGCTACTACCGCGCCGTGCTGCTGATCGACCAGCGTGGCGAGGTGCTGATCTCGACCGAGGGCAGCTATGTCGGCCAGCGCTTTACGAATAGTGCGTTTTTTCAGAATGCCATGCGCGGCGAGCCGCACATGTCTGATCCTGGCATCTCGCGGCTCGACCGCCAGCCGGTGATCTGGCTAGCTGCGCCAGTCTTCGCTGCGGCGGGCGCGCAGCCAGTCCAACCGATTGGTATTGTGGCCGTGACGCTTTCGCCAGAATGGCTGTGGCAGTATGTCGAAGCGCGTCGGCTTGGCGAGAACGGCTATGCCATGCTGGTCGATCAGTATGGCATTCGGCTGGCGCATGGTGCCGACCGGCGCTACATTTTTCGCAGCATCGCGCCGCTGCCAGAGCCGACCTGGCAACAACTGAAGCTGGAGGATCGCTTTGGTCCGTTGGGCAGGATCGCTGTTGCTGCAAGCCCTGGCCTGGCCGCATATCTGGCCAGCACGCCGCTACTTTCCGCACCCACATCGGCGCTGATGACTGAGCAGAGCCGAGTTCACTATAGCGCCGTGCGTATGCAATCGCGGCCGTGGGCCGTGGTGACAATGCTCCCCGATCAGGAAGTGCTGGCCCCAGCCGATCGCGCCACCACGCGCGGCCTGCTTGCGACACTGGCAGTTGCAGTGCTGTTGAGCGCGACCGTCTGGTGGACGACTCAGCGTATTCTCAAGCCGGTGCCGCAGCTCAGCGCCGCCGCCGGCAAAATTGCCCAAGGCGATTTTTCGACGCCGGTGTCGGTGCATGGCAGCAGCGAACTGCACACGCTGGCCGTTAACTTCGAATCGATGCGCCAGCGGCTGCGGGCCTCGCACGGCGAGCTGGCCACTTGGGCCTCGACGCTGGAAAGCCGCGTGGCCCAGCGTTCGCAGGAGCTGGCCGCGCTGTCCGAGGTGGTGGCCGCTGCCAGCCGCACGCAGTCGCGCGCGGAGCTGCTGCACACCGCGCTTGATCAGGCCTTGGCGGTGGTCGGTGCCGATATCGGCGGTATCTGGATCGCGGATGCACAGCAGGGGCTACGGCTGATGGCTACACGCGGCTTCGACCAAGAGCTGTGCGTGCTGCTGGGTGAGCTTCAGCCGGGTGAGGGGCTGCTCGGCCAGGTGCAACTTTCTGGCCAGCCGATCGCGCTGGCCGATGTCAGCAGCTCGCCGCAACTTTCGCGGGCCGCTGTGCGTGAACAGGGCTTGCACGCCTTCGCCGCCGTGCCGCTGCGCATCCACGGGCGCACGCTTGGCGTGATCGGCTTGTTCAGCCGGGCGGAGACCGCCTTTAACCCCGACAAAGTTGCGCTGGCCGCCTCGATCGCACAGCAGATTGCGCTGGTGCTGGATAACCTGGTGCTGCTGGCGCGGGTCGAGATGCAGGCCAGTGCGGTGGCCAGCCTTCAGGAGCGCGAGCGGATCGCCGGCGACATTCACGACAGCGTGGCCCAGGTGTTGAGCTACCTGTTTCTGCAAACCGACCGGCTGGCGCTGGAGGTCGAGCGCAGCCAGCCCCAGCACATCCGCGACCAGTTGGGCAAAATGCAGGATGTGATCGCCAGCGCCACCAACGATGTGCGCTCGTTCATCGCGCGCCTTCAGGATGTCGCCCCGCCGCCGATTTGCCTGGCCCAAGCGCTGCGCGAACAGGTGGCCGCGCTAGCCGATGAACTCGATGTCGAGCTGGAACTTGTCTGTCGCGAGGCCGAGGGCGTGCGGGTCGATGCTGCTACCAGCGCCGAGTTGTTGCGGATCGCCGGCGAATCGGCCCGCAACGCCCGCCGCCATGGGCGTGCCAGCCACATCAAAGTTGCCCTAGAGCTGCGTGGTGCTCAGGCGCGGCTGCTGATCGCCGATAACGGCACTGGCTTCGAGCCAAACGCCCAACTGCCTGATGGCCGCCAGCACTTCGGCCTGAGCGTCATGCGGGCGCGCGCGGCCCGCATTGGCGGCACGTTCGAATTGGCTAGTTGCCCCGGCGGCACCACGCTCGTGACGGTGGCCTGGCCGATTGAGGCGCAGTAGCACAAGGTTTGGCGGCGCAGCTCCCCACACGAATAGTATCCACGTTACGAATTTGCTAGCATCACGCCAGACGGCTCACGAAGGAACTCACGCTATGAGCGAACAGACATCCATCCGTGTGCTTTTGGTCGATGATCACCTGCTGTTCCGCGATGGCATGGCTGGGCTGATCCGTAGCCAGCCCGATATGGCCGTGGTCGGCGAGGCGGGCGACGGCCTGGAGGCGCTGGTGATGGCGCAAGATCTGCGGCCCAACGTGATTTTGATGGACATCAACATGCCCGGCATCGACGGGTTAGAGGCGACCAGGCTGATCGCTCAGGCAGTGCCCGAAAGCAAGATCGTCATGCTGACCGTGCGCGACGAGCACGAGCGGATTTTCGACGCCATCCGCAATGGTGCTCAGGGCTATTTGCTGAAAACCATTCGCGCCCAGCAGCTGACCGAGATGATTCGGGCGGCAGCGCGCGGCGAGGCGGCACTGACTCCCGCGATCGCGATGAGTGTGATCGCCGAGTTCCGGCGCGTGGGCACGGCAGTTAGCCGTGCGCCCGCCGAGGCAGCCCTGCCAGAGCTTGCACTGCCAGCCGAGGACGGCGCGAATGAGCGGTTGACCTTCCGCGAGCAGGAGGTGCTTCGCCTGATCGCCGAGGGCCAGCCCGACAAGCAGATTGCGAGTGGGCTGTCGATCAGCTTGTACACGGTCAAATCGCATGTGCGCAACATCCTGGCCAAGCTGCACGTCAACAGCCGCCGCGCCGCCGCCGCGCATGTGCGGCGCAACGCGGCGTAAATGCACCTTGGGCGTTAAACCTTTCTCAAATGAGCCGCAACCCATCTTTGCCCAGAGGGTGGGATTCACGTTGTTGCGGTCATCACCCCACGCGCGGGTTGAAACACGCTGCTGGTATGCGAAACGCGCTGAAGCGCGTTGGACGAGATTGAACGCGCTTCAGCGCGTTTTGGCGTATCAGACGCCGGATTCATCCGGTGGCCGTGG
>JACMIM010000349.1 GCA_014381165.1 Roseiflexaceae bacterium | reverse complement strand
TTATAGCACTATTCCAAAAGGCATAGGACTTACGCAGTTGGCGGTTCCCGCCTGCGGCAGCATGGAAGCTAGATCTTTTTTGTTTTGGTTTTTGGCGCTTTGCGCCAAAAACCGAAACAAGTATTCGTTGTTTCCTTGCCCGCCGCAGGCGATATGAACGCGCTTGGGCAACTGCGTAACTCCTAAAGCAAACAAAGGAGCCACCCGTTATGCACAGCTGGCCGCTGATTTCACGCGGGTTCGCACGCCGCGCAACGACCGAGATTATCGACCTGCCCGGAGTGGACGCGGCGGAGCTGAATGGTAATCTCTATGATCTGCGCCGGGTCAACCGGCTGTTTGGCGGAGCGGCCTTGACAGTCTGGGGATTGCGCTGGTTTGTGCAAAACGTACATACAATAACGTCAGGGCACGTACACCCACTGTCGTTGCTCGATATCGGCTGCGGCCTAGGCGATATCCCACGCAGTTTGCTCGATTGGTCGGCGACACGCGGCTTTGCGCTGGACGTGTTTGCGACCGACATCAGCCCACAGATTATTGGCATGGCGCAGGCAAGCGGGCCATCGGCGCTTCACTATGCTGTGGCCGATGGCATGCGACTGCCGCTCCAAACACAAAGCGTGGATGTTGCGGCCTGCTCGCTCACGCTTCACCACTTTGCGCCAGCCGAGGCGGTGGAGCTGTTGCACGACATGCGGCGGGTGGCCCGCTGTGGGCTGATCGTCAACGACATCGTGCGGTCATGGCCAGGGTTGGCCGGGGCCTGGCTGTTTGGTCATGTGTTCAGCCAAAACCGCCTGACCCGCCACGATGGCCTGGCCTCGGTGCAACGCGCCTACACGCCCGCCGAACTGCGCGCCCTCGCCGTCCAGGCTGGCCTGCGCGTGGCGGCTATGCGCGGCATCGCCGGGTACCGCGTGGCGATGGTGTTGGTGTGAGGGATTGCGGATGGTGTGGTGTGGACACGGAATACCGAATCCGCGATGCGATATACCGAATCCGCGATGCAATATACTGAATCCGCGATGTGGTAGCCGGGCGAAGCATCTGCCACCAGCAATAAGTTCAGGTTCGATCGAGTGGGTTGTGCAAGGGCCAGTGCGGTGGCGGTCTATTGGGGCAGATGCTTCGCCCCTACATGTTTCGTCGCCGTATTTCAACGAACAACGAACAACGAACAACCAACAACCAACAATAGATAACCGATTACGTCTGTACGAGCGGTGAGATGGCGGCTAGGAACTGGCGGGCGACGCGATCCCAATCGTATTGCTGGACGTGCTGTTGACCGTAGCTGCCGAAGGTGGCCCGCTGGTCGGGGTTGTTGAGCAGTTCGACCAGCGCGTGGGCCAGGGCTTCGGGGTAGGCTGGCGGTACCAGCAGGCCGGCGCGGTTGCGCGGCACCACTTCGGGAATAGCCGCCGCCGTGGTGGCGACCACCGGCAGCCCGCTGGCCATGGCTTCGACAAACACCATGCCAAAGCCCTCCTGCACGCTTGGCAGGCAGAAGATGTCGGCACGGCGATACCAGCGCCGCACATCGTCGTCGTCGGGCAGGGCACCCAGAAAGCGCACGCCTGCGCCGAGGTTCAGCTCGGCGGCGAGCGCACGCAGGTTCGCGTGCTCGGGGCCGTCGCCAACGATCACAGCGCAGGCGTCTGGCACACGTTCGCGCACCAGCGCCATGGCCTGCAACAGGTCGGCGATGTGCTTGCGCGGGTACTGGCGGGCCACGCACAGGATCGTGCGGCCATCGCTTTGGCGTGGTGTTTCGGCGGCGATCTGTTGGTAGCGCGCCAGATCGACGCCCTCGGGCACCAACCGCACGCGCCGCCCTGGCACGCCGTAGTGCCGCCCGATCGCCGCGCGGGCGTAGGCGGTGGTGGTCAGCACGAGATCGGCATTGCGCACATTATGGCGTTCCAGCCGGGCCAGCAGCTGAAACAGCGCCCGCGTCTGGCCCTGCTCATGCTGTAGTTCCTCGGCGATCACGCCCTTGATACAACAAATGTATGGCGTGTTGCCGCCCCGGCGCGACCACAGAAACCCGTCGATGTCGAAGCCGACAATCAGATCGTACTGGAGTGTGCGCAGCACGGGTGGCAGCTGAAGGTTGAACAGCAGCCGCCGCACGATCAGGTTTTGCGGGCGCTCGGTGAATGGGCCGAGCCGCGTGACCGTGTGGCCGCGCCTGCGCAGGGCGTGGCCAAGCCCAGTGATCGCGGCGGCGGTGCCACTGCCGTCTACCGCATTCTGAAGCCAGGAGTCAAGAAAGGCAATCCGCATAGCTTTTCCATTGCGGAGCGCGGGGCCGCGCTTCTGTGTGCTATAATCACGGCGTTCCTCCAGGATTGTAGCATACTCCCTGCACCAACCGTGCATCGTTCGTCGTCATACGGTGGATTGCAGATTGCACATTGAATGCTTATGACGCAACCTCGCTCATGCCCATTTTGTGGTGCTGCTTTGGCCGTGCGGGCGCGCTTCTGCCCGACATGCGGCCGCGCTCTCTCGCCGCCGGGTGTTCCGGAGATTGCGGTCGCCGTGCCGCAGCGGGTGCAGCTTGAAGATGAAATGCTTGATCTGCGCGCGCTGATAAACGTGGTAGAATCGGGTGTTCGCTACTGGCAGCAGCAGCTCGCCAGCGCCGACACCGTCACGCGTGAGCAGGCGGCTTCGGCGCTCGAAGATCTGTCAAAGATTCTCCACAGTCTCTCCCAACAGATCGCGCTCGGGCGGACGAGTGTGCGGATCACCTCGCGTCTGCCGGCCCTGCGCAGCTACGGCCATGGTTGCCCCGCGTGCGGCCAGGGCAATCGTAGTGGGGCTAAATTCTGCCAGCGTTGCGGCACGCTGCTGTCTGGCGCGCTGGCAAAGGAGCCAACGATGCTCGCGCCACCGCCACTGCGTTTCCAGATCGCCGCCCGCAGCGATATCGGCCGCATGCGGCGGATCAATCAGGATATGGTTGCAACTGCCGAACTCCCGCTTGCCGATGGCTCGGTTGCCCAGTTGTGCTTAGTTGCCGATGGGATGGGCGGCGCGAAGGCCGGCGAGTTGGCCAGCAGTATCGCCGCCGCCCAGGTGGCTCAACAGCTTTCGCAGGCAATTGGCCGCGCCCCAGCCACCGACGCCGCCTGGGAAGAAGCCCTGCGCTCGGCGGCGCTCGCCGCCAACAAAGCTGTCTACCGTGAGTCAAGGGCCGATCCTGACCACCAGGGCATGGGCACCACGCTCACGGTGGCGCTGATTCATGGCCAGCGCCTATACCTGGCCTCGGTCGGCGATACCCGCGCCTATCTGATCAATGCCCGTGGTGTGACCGTCGACGATGCGCGCGTGGCCCAGCTTACGTCCGATCACAGCCTGGTAGCCCGCCTGGTCGATATTGGCCAGATCACGGCGGAGCAGGCTCGCACCCACCCACAGCGCAACATGCTCTACCGCTCGATTGGCACCGATCCGAGCGTGGAGGTCGATACCCGCACCGAGCAGATCGACGCCGGCGATGTGATCCTGCTGTGCTCGGATGGGCTGTTCGGCCATGTGCGCGATGATGAGCTGGCGCGGGTTGTGATCGAGCAAGATAATCCAGAGCGTGCCTGCATAACGCTGATCGATCTGGCGAATAGGCGGGGCGGCTCGGATAACATCAGTGTGGTGATTATTCGTGTGGAGCGCTAAAGGATTTCCAATGCGTCGCTGCCAGTCCTGCGGGGCCAATAACCGCGTTGCGGCACGCTTCTGTAGCGAGTGCGCCGCCGACCTCGGCTCGCTCCCAGGCAGCGAGAACGAAGCCTGGCTGGCCGCCACCCTGGCCGCGCCTGCTCCTGCGCCAAGGCCGGCGCAGCCTGTTGGAGAACCACCTGATCAGAAAGGATATATCGTGAGTCAGCCACCCCCACAATCAACCCCACAATCAACCCCACAATCAGCATCCGCTACGCTGCTTGGCGGGCGCTATGAGCGTGTCGCTCAGGATGACGACCGCATAGAGGTGATCGACCGTGAACCGTGGCGGCGTTGTTGGGCCTGCGGCACGACCTCGAACGAAAGTGGTGAGCTGTTCTGCA
>JACMIM010000348.1 GCA_014381165.1 Roseiflexaceae bacterium | reverse complement strand
GTAGCTAGCCAGTGCTAGCAGTTCGAGTCCTGCGACGAGTCCGCCCCGCCGTTCCTTACACACGTACTATAGCTGGTTCGCCCGCCTGTGTGAACTACCAGGTGTAAACGCTTTGTAACTGTATTCGGCTTTCTGACGGTTTATTTTGTAATAAATGCAACACACCTGTAACATACATGTTACAGGTGTGTTGAGCCTGGATATCTTAGCTTACGCAGGCGGCGGAAAGTGGGAGGTTTGGCGGGCTGCAAGCCCGCCAAGGACTCTTCTTTTTCCACGCAGCGCGATCAGGTGTTATTCTGGTAAGATAAAGTTCGCCTCGCCATTTTGCGTAATCGAAAGCAGCAGGCCACCGATCAGGATACAGACAACCGACGGCATAATCAGGAAGGTGAGCACAAGCGCCAATTTGTTGGTGGCCTTCGCGCCCTCCTCGCGGGCGTGGTGATTGCGGTTCACGCGCATGTCCTCGGCCTGCCGCTCAAGTGTTGCGGCAATCGGCGTACCAAGATCGTCGGCCTGAAGCAGCGCGTCCATGAACGTTCGCAAATCCTCCGATGAATTGCGCTTGATCACATGGCGAAAGGCGCTTTCACGCGGTTCGCCAATCGCGAGTTCACGCAGCAGCCGATCCATCTCCTCGTACAGCGGCCCCTCACCACGATCAGTCAGCAGCCGCAGGGTGATATCGAAGCCCATACCGGCGCTGACACAAATCGCCATCATATCGAGAAGGTCGGGCAGGGCAATCGTGATTGCGCGCTGGCGGCGGCGCACTTTGCCGCGCAGCCACAGCTGCGGGTATACAAAGCCAAACACCGGCATAAGCACCAGCACTGGCGGGCCAAACGGCAGGCCAAGCCCCATCCAAAGGCCGCCAGCGATCGCGCAGGCAATCAGCGAAAACATCTGAATGCCATAGAATTCGTGGGCGGTGATGCCGCCAGGATTGCCGGCGTAATCAAGCTGCGTGGCGATCTTCTCAGAATCGGTCATGCCACGCAGAATACCGACGTGATCGGCAAGCTTAAGCGCGGACGGGCGCACGAAGCGCTGATAGCGCGTGCGTGGCCCACTCGAGAGTTGCGGCGTCGCGTATGGCGCAGTATGTGTTTCATAGCCTGGTACGCGGACACGCCGCACGCCTGCCACCAACATCACGAGAGCAACACTAAACATCAAGCCGATTAAGGCGCTCATACGCCGTCCTTTCGCAGACCCTTCCGTACTTCCACAATCCTAAACCTTGCTAGCGTGCGCTAACGCACTTTATGCCTAGGCTGTATCGTAGCAGGCGAGCCGTTACTCGGACAGGTAGCAGTGTAACGTTCATGTAACAGTCCTGAAAACAAGGCTTGCCTAGGCGCGCAGCAACACAGGCGCGTGCGGCCAGCGGCTAGAAAGTGGCAGTTGAACGTGGAGCATCGACGCTTGGCGCAAGGCAATACCAACCGCCAGCCGCGGCACTGGCCAGGAGCGCCAGCCGCAGGCGCGCACATGGCTGGCAGGGTTTGGCCCATCGTCGCAGGTTAGCAGCAGCACGCCGAGCTGCGCAGCCTTGCCATGCCACGTCCAGTCGAGGATGATTCGCGCGTCGGAATAGGCGTCGAGCAGCGCGTGAACATCGGCATGTACCCGCCGAGTCGGGGAGGCCAGCACCATGTGCGTGAAGCCGCGTGGCGCTAAACCCTGGCTCGCGTGCAGGCTCGCGCCGCACGTCAGCTGGAGCATTCGGCGCAGCAGATCCGCATAGCAGCCTGGCTCGCAGCGCAGATACGCGCAGCCAGCGCAGCCCTCGAGCGCGAGGTAAGCTTGCCGCCGCTGGCCGATCTGCGCGAGGATCATGCGCAGTGGCGCGTGCGCGAGGTGGCGAGCCAGGCCGGCCTGGAGTTCTTCTGGTCGCCGGGATTCCTCGCCGAATTGCAATCGATAGAGCTGCATAATCACTCCTATGAACCGCGCAACATACGCAGCTCTTGCGGGCTGGCCTCGACCAGCATGGTGTAGATATCGTTGCCAAACGCGGCGAGGCACTGCCCACGGCCAGCTCGGGCGAGAAAGGCCACATGGTCGGGCGTGAGATCGCTGATCGCGCCAGCCATCTGGCGGGCAGGCAGGTCGTCGAGATGAAACATGAACTTGGCCACGGCATTCTCGAAAATCTGCCGCCCGTAGGTGTTATCCAGAAACGTCTGTGGATTCTGGTCGACCGGCATCAGGCCAACGCCATACTTTCGTGCGACCTTCGACACATCGGCGGCCAGCCTGGCCACGGCCTCGACCCGCGTGATATAGTGAAATTCGTCCATCAGAAACAGCGTGCGGTGCGTCACATCGCGCCGGGGATCGCGCATGAAGCGGTTGAACGCGCCTACCATGTGAGCGTAGTAGAACGCCCGCCGCTGCTCCGGCACCTGCGAGAAGTCGAAGTAGTTGATGTCGTTGGCGAATGACCAGTCTACGCCAGTGGGCGCATCGAGCATCTGGCCGAGCGCGGTCAGGCGCACGCTCGTACTGCTGCCATACAGCTTGAAGCGCAACCTGCGCGCAATCGACCGCGCCTCTGGCTCGTCGATGCGCTCGAGTTCGCCGATCAGGTCGCGCAGCAGCGGTGCCTGCGCGTTCGCGGAAAGACCAGCGTACAAATCACTCAGCGCCCGGTCGAGCACGCCCTCCTCAGCATCACTGAACTCACACGGTGTCAGGACTTCTTTTATGTCATGCTCCAGCACGATCATCTTGGGCTTGCCAAACAGCATCGAAAGCTGGCCGACGGCGTGCTGCACCTGGCGGGGCCGCCAGTCGCCATCGCGCTCGTCGTAGATGATGTCGAGCACATTGATCGGCGTGGTGCCATCCAGCCAATTGCAGACTGCGCCACCATCGGCGGCGGCCTCGATGCGTGCGCCATTCTTAAAGGCGTCCATTGCCACGACACGGTAGCCAAGCTGCGCTGCCGCCCGCAGCGTAACGACATTCAAGAAAAACGATTTGCCAAAGCCGGTTTTGCCCAGCACAACCGCGTGCGCGGCCTGGTTGTCGGCAAACAGATCGTAGAACAGTGGCGCGCGGCGTAGTGCATCCAGTCCCCAGGCCAGGCCATCGGTGCGGCTGGCCCGATGAAAGCCCAGCACGCCAAGTGCGCAGCCAACGCCGTGCGACCACATGTTGCGGGCACGCAGCGGCGCATCGATTTTAGTGGTTGGCGTGGTGCTCCAGAGCTTGATCAGCTCGGCCTGTGCGCCTGCCACTGCGTCCAGCCGCAACGCGCTGCCCAGCTTGTCGCGCGTGAGGGCGAGATTGGTGGCCAGCGCCTCGGCAGTTTCGCCATGCACCAGCACTGCGATCTGCACATCGTGCAGCGATTCGCTGTTGATGCGGTACATACCTTGATCGGCCTGCTGGTACTTCAGGACTGCCTGCGGGTCGTCCTTGCCTTCGCTGATCACGGCCAGCGCCGTGCGTTTGGCCAGCTCAAGCGCTCGGCTCAGGCGGTGGTGCGGAAACGTGCGCACATCGATCGCCAAGCTCACGTCGAACTTGCCTGCCAGCAGCGGGTGAAGTGTTTCCGCGTCCCATGTTCCGCGAATATCGTAGGAACGCAGGACTGCGAGATGCGGATGCCCCGGCGTGGCCGGCCTAAGCTGGCTGCGCTGCTCGTCTACCTGGTACGTGGTGCCAATCACCGGCGGCAGGCTGCTGCACAGCTGCACCGTGCGGCCGGTCGCCTGTTGCACGGAAAGCACCAAGGCTTCTGGCGAAACATCAGGCGTTTCCCACACCAGCAGGTAGTAGGATGCACTGCGCAAGTGCTTCTGCTCCAGCGCCTCGTAGAACTGCACCATCTCGCGCATCCAGGGCACTGGCCAGACCACCTGGCTCAACGTTGCGCCAAAGGCCTGCCAGGTTGCGAGCGAAGCCTGCTCAGGCGCGTTCAGCAGCCCGGCGAATTGGGGAACGGCACGCACAACATCGCCGAGCAGCTCG
>JACMIM010000034.1 GCA_014381165.1 Roseiflexaceae bacterium | reverse complement strand
GGGGTGGCCATACGCTAGGCGCGTGGCTGCGGCTTGAAGATGCACCAGTACAGCTAGCCGAATCCTGGCAGGTCTATGAGCATAATCGCATTGCCAGCGGCACGCACGCCGGGCGCAGCTTGGCCGAGGTCGCCGCCGAACAGGGCGCACAGTTGGTTGGTACGCTCAGCTTCGCGCGCAGTGGGGCAGATTTTCCGCTGCTGGCCAAGTTTATTGACGCCGATGACCATCTCTCGGTGCAAGTTCATCCCGACGACGAGTATGCCCACACTGTCGAGGCGGCCAGTGGCTTCCACGGTAAAACCGAGGCCTGGTATATTCTGCACGCCGAGCCAGGGGCCGATATCATTCACGATCTGGCTGCGCCCTCCAGCCGCGAGGCCTTCGCCGCCGCCGTGGCCGATAACACGCTGCTCGACCTGCTGCGACGGCTGCCGATCAGCGCTGGCGACACCATATTCGTGCCCGCCGGCACCGTTCACGCAATCAATGCCGGCACCATGTTGTTTGAGATTCAGCAGAAATCCGACTTGACGTATCGGGTCTATGATTATGACCGGCGCGATGCCAGCGGCAACCCGCGCGAGCTGCACCTCGCGCGAGCGCTGGACGTGATCGACTACGCGGCAGGCAAGCCCAGCAAGGTCGAGCCACGCGACCTGGGCGAGGGCCGCAGCCTACTGGTGAGCTGCCCATATTTTGCGATGGAGCGCTGGGCAATCAACCAGCCGGTTATCGCCGCGACCGACCTAACCAGCTTCGAGATTCTGACCGTGATCGATGGTGAACTGGTGCTGAGTTGGGACGAGGGCACCTACATGCTCACGCGCGGCAGCTCGCTAGTCCTGCCCGCTGCGCTCGGCCAGTATCGTTTGTCGCCCAATGCGGGCGCGGTTGTGCTTCGCTGCTATGTGCCGGCGTAATCGAGCGTTTCGGGAGGTCTCATGCCTGCACTTCCGCCCTTGCTCCTGCCCGATGGTACGCTCGACTGGGAAGTGCTGTTTCAGGTTTACGAGTTTGCGCAGTTCCAGGCTCTGGCCGACGACCTGACCTGCAACGAGGCGAGCTTTGTCGAGCAGGCGTTGAGCCTGGCCGATGGTGCCTCGGTGCTGGACTTGGCCTGTGGTGCGGGCAGGCACGCGCTGGAACTGGGGCGGCGCGGCTACTCGGTCGAGGGCGTAGAGGTGAATCCGGCGCTGGTGGCTCATGCCGCCGCCTGCGCCTATGAGGACGCCACGCGGGTACGCTTTGCGACCGCCGACATGCGCGAACTCCACTACGAACCGCAGTTCGACGCTGTCCTGGTGATGAATAGCAGCCTCGGCTTCTTTGACGATGCGACCAACCGGCGCGTGCTCAAATCTTGCGCTGAATCGTTGGTGCAGGGTGGGCGGCTGTTGCTCCAATGTATCAATCCCTACCGGATCGAGAGCTATCTCGCCGGCTTTCGCACTGGCTGGTACGCGCTGGCCGGCGGCTATGTGCTGCGCGAGGCCCGTTTCGATCCGTTTAGCGCTAACCTGAAGATTGATTACCGCTTTGTCGCGCCCGCGCTTGGCGTCGACATCGCGCACCCCGGCGACAGCATCCGACTGTATGGCTACCTCGAGTTAGTGGCCATGATCCGTGCGGCCGGGCTGCGCCCACTGACCGTGTTCGGCGATGCAGTGCTGCCAGCAGTCGTATTCGAAGAAAGCAGCCAGTGGCAGGTGCTCGTGGCCGAGCGAATTTGATTGGGAAACCGTCGCGGCACGGCATGCCGTGCTGCAAGGCAACCTATGGCGGAGAACCGTCGCGGCACGGCATGCTGCCTGCAAGGCAAGCGTATGGCGGAGAACCGTCGCGGCACGGCATGCCGTGCCTGCAAAGCAACCGTATGATCGCGCTTTTCGATTCAGGGCTAGGCGGCCTCTCGGTGCTGCGCGAGGTGCGGGCGCAGCTGCCGGCGCACGATCTTGCCTATTTCGCCGACAGCGCGTTCTGCCCATATGGCCCACGCTCGATCGAGTGGGTGCGCGAGCGTTCGCTGGCGATCGGGCTATGGCTCGTGGAGCGGGGCGCACGGTTATTGGTGGTGGCCTGCAACACTGCTTCCTCGGCCGCGCTTGAGTCGCTGCGGGCCGCGTTGCCAATTCCAGTGGTAGGCATGGAGCCGGGGCTGAAGCCTGCGGTCGCGGCTACTCGTAGCGGCCGGATCGGCGTGCTGGCCACCGTCGGCACGCTCCAGAGCCAGCGCTTCGCGCAACTGGTCGCGCGCTTCGGCCACAAAGTCCAGGTGATTGTTCAACCCTGTCACGGCTGGGTCGAGCAGGTCGAAATGGCCGATCTCGCCAGTCAACAAACTCAGGCGCTGGTCGCACAGTACGTTGTGCCACTGGTCGCGCAGGGCATCGATACACTCGTGCTCGGCTGCACCCACTACCCATTTCTGCGCCCACTGATCGAGCAGGCGGCAGGGCCTGGCGCGACATTGATCGATACTGGCCCCGCCGTGGCCCGCCGAGTTGCACAACTGGCCCGCGCCCACGATATCACAGCAGGTGGCGGCGGATTGTGCGCCTACACCAGCGGCGACCCGGCCGTGGTCGCGCCCGCGATCGAGCGGTTGCTGGGAATGCGAATTGGGGTGGCGCGGGCGGCATTGTAGGGGCACGCCATGCCGTGCCCCTACAATGCCGCCCGTATCTACAGGCTGTCGCGCCAGGCTAACAGCTTTTTGGCCGGGGCCATGTCGAAGGGCGCGTTCATGCCGAGAATCAGATGGGTCGCGCCGGCGTCGAGGTAGGGCTGGAGGTTGTCCAGTTCAGGCTCGTTGACCATCACGGTGCGCTCGATTTCGGCGGGGTCGCGCCCGATCTCGCGGCACCAGCCGTCTAGCACCTCATTCTTGTGCTTGAAGCTCTCGGGTGGGCCAAAGCCATTCCACATGGTCGCGTGTTGAGCGGTCAGCTTCAGCGTAACCTTTTCGCCGCCGCCGCCGATCAGCAGTGGGATGTCGCGTATCGGCGGTGGGTTCAACTTGGCCAGCCGCTCCTTGATCACCGGCAGTGCCGCCCGCAGTGCCCGCAGCCGGTCGGGTGCCGTGCCGAACTCATAGCCGTAGTTTGCATAATCCTTTTCGAACCAGCCAGCGCCAATGCCAAGGATTAGCCGCCCGTTGCTGATATGGTCGAGCGTGCGCGCCATGTCGGCGAGCAAATTGGGGTTGCGGTAGGAGTTGCAGGTTACGAGGCAGCCAATCTCGGCGCGGCGGGTCAGCACGGCCATGGCCGAAAGCAGCGTCCAGCCTTCGAAATGCAGCCCGTCGGCGTCGCCAAAGAGTGGGTAGAAGTGATCCCAGTTCCAGATAGTGTCGACGCCCAGTTCATCGGCCTGCTGGACGGCCTCGGCATATGCGGCGTAGCTGGTGTGCTGCGGGCGCATCTGCACGCCCACACGAATGGTTGCCATCGCTTTCTCCTTTTCGCCAAAAGAGCAGAGACGGCGCGTGCGCCGTCTCTAGTACTGTAGCACAATCTTGTGTTATTTCTTCTTGCTTTCTTGCTTGTCGCTGTCTTGCTGCTTATCCTTCTTCTCGCCGCCCTGCTTGGCGTCGCTGGGTAGAAAGCGGGTCAGCTTGGTGCCGCAGACCGGGCACTCGCCCTTGGCGGCCTTGCGCCCATTCTCGAGCTGCTCGACGTGAGCATTTTTCATGTCGCGCTTTTCTTTACACTTGACGCAATATGCCTCATAGCTGGTTTCGGTTGTCATCGTTGTCTCCTCATTCAATTATACAGGTGAGCAAGTGAGAGCAAGCGTTGTGCCGTGGGTCGCTGGAGCTGGGTATAGTTCCTGCTTAGTGCTCTAGCATAGGCATAGCCTACTACACAGCTGTGTTGTATGTTCAAAGGGAGAACCAAGATGACAGATAAGCAGCTCCAGCCTGGCCAGCACCACCCCGAGGAGTATCAGCAGGATCTCAACCCGAACGAAGGCGCGGGCCAGAACAACGGGCTGGTTGGCGATCAGGCCGAACAGGACGCCCGCACTGCCTATGATATCAAACACGTTCACGATATGCTCAACAACATGACCGATGACACCCTGCGCCAGATTCCCATCCTGCCAACCGGCACGCGGCTTCAGCAGGGCGCAACCTATGTCGATCTTCAAACCAACGATCGTGAACCCTTCAAGGCGCGCGGCGATCAGGAGGTCAAAGAGCATAACCTGATCGTGCCAAAGCAGGCGATCGACTACCAGCTTTGGAATGAGCTGATCGGCGTGACCGATTCCGCCCGCCTTGGCGAGTCCGACGAAGCCTAGCCTTCGAGCAACTGGTACTACCACCAAGACACCAAGATCAAATAAATCTTGGTGTCTTGGTGTCTTGGTGGTAAAAGGAGAACTTTACGCTGTGCCGAAGGCTTTCTTCAAGCCCGCCGCTGCCTCGGCCACCGCCTGCTTGGCCTTGTCGAGCACACCCGGCATGCTAAAGAACTCGTGCGTGACGCCGGTGTAGCGGGTCAGCGTTGTCGCAATGCCCGCGTCTTGAAGCTTTTTGGCGTAGGCCTCGCCCTCGTCGCGTAGCGGGTCGACCTCGGCGGTGATCACCGTGGCCGATGGTAGCCCAGTCACGTCGGTGCGCAGCGGCGAAGCGTAGGGGCTGTTTGCGTCGCTTGGCCGGCTCAGGTAGTAGCCCGCGAACCATGCCAGGGCTGGGGTAGCAAGTGGCATAGCATTGACGAACTCGGCGTAGGATGGTGTGTTGGCGTTGTAAGCAGTAATCGGGTAGATCAGCAGCTGATGCACTGGCATCTGCACACCACGGTCGCGCGCCAGCAGGGCAGTGGCCGTCGCCAAATTGCCGCCCGCGCTTTCGCCGCCCACCGCGACCCGCGCCGGGTCGACACGAATCGATGCAGCGTTGTCGATCACCCAGCGGTAGCCAGCCAGCGCGTCCTCGTGCGCTGCCGGAAAGCGTGCTTCTGGTCCCAAACGGTAGGCAACCGAGATCACCGCGCAGTTGGCTGCGTTGGTCAGCGCGCGGCATGAGGCGTCATAGACATCCAGGTTGGCGATCACAAAGCCGCCGCCGTGGAAGTAGACTAGGGCCGGGAATGGGCCTTCACCGGCGGGCTGGTAGATACGAATCAGCATCTGCTGGCCCGCCGCGCCGGGAATAAGCCGGTGCGCAATATTGGCGACTGGCTCCAGTGGCGGCTTGCCCTGGCGAGTTGCCACTGTCTGCGCGGCGATCGCCAGCGGTGTGGTCTGGCGAGCGTTGGCTGGGTTCATGTCGGTCAGCTTTGGCGCTTCCAGCGCAACAAGCTCATCGACCACGGCCTGCATCTGCGGATCGAGCGCTGGCATTTGAGCGGCTGGTTGTGCCTGCGGCGCACTAATGATCGGGGCCGCATGGGCAGTCTGCTGCTCCGCGCCAATCGCCGCCGCCGCCACGCCCGCGCCTGCAAGCTTGACGAATGTCCTTCTTGGTAACTGCTTTTCCAATTCTGTGCTCCTGTGCCTCTACGTCCTTGCTCCACTATCTCGCTCGACAGTGCGTGTGCAGCTGGACGTACAGATTTGTGCAAATGCACAATCTTTTTCTCAGATTGTGCTATTTGACACGAAGCTATGAAAATGGTACATTAAGCGGCGAAACACGTCTAGTTATAGCCTTATCTGCGCCTCTGCGAGCCAACACTGGAAAGGTGCCAACAACGCTATGCCACCGCTGACTGAGCATATTGTGCTGCGCGACCTCGATATCCCAAATATCCGCGATTTCGATGTCTACCTTCAGCACGGCGGCTACGAAGCCTTCCGTTCTGCAGTAACCGAGAAGACACCCGCCGAGATTATTGGGATGGTCAAGGACGCGGGGCTGCGCGGTCGTGGCGGCGCGGGTTTCCCGACTGGCGTGAAGTGGGGTTTTCTGCCCAAGGATGTTTTTCCGCGCTACCTGCTCTGCAACTGCGATGAGAGTGAGCCAGGCACATTCAATAATCACCAGATTATCGACCGCAATCCGCACCAGTTGATCGAGGGTATCGCGCTTTCAGCGTATGCAGTCGAGTGCCATACCGCCTACATCTACATCCGTGGCGAGTTCGCCGCCGCTGCCCGCACGCTTGACGCCGCCATTCAAAACGCCTACGCCAAGGGTTTTCTGGGTAAGAATATTCTTGGCACCGGCTACGATCTCGATGTCTTCGTGCATCGCGGCGCGGGGGCCTACATCTGCGGCGAAGAAACCGCACTCATGGAATCGCTGGAAGGCAAGATTGGCCAGCCGCGCCTCAAGCCGCCCTTTCCCGCTGTTGCCGGCCTGTATGCCAAGCCGACGATTATCAATAATGTCGAGACGCTGGCGAATGTGCCAATGATTATTGGCAAGGGTGTGCAGTGGTACCGCCAGTTCGGCACCGAGAAAAGCCCCGGTACCAAGGCCTTCTCGCTGTCTGGCCATGTCAATAATCCAGGTAACTACGAGCTGCCTTTTGGCCTGCCCCTGCGCGAGCTGATCTACGCGCCAGAGTACGGCGGCGGCATGCGCGGCGACCGCCCGGTGAAGATCGTCATCCCCGGTGGAGCCTCAGCCCCCTGGCTAACCGCCGACAAGCTCGACATCACGCTCGATTACGAAGGCGTTGCCGCCGCTGGCTCGATGCTCGGCTCGGGCGCAGTGATCGTGCTCGACGAGACGGTGAGCGCGGTCGAGCTGGCCTACAAGATGGACGAATTCTTCAAGCACGAGTCGTGCGGCAAGTGTACGCCCTGCCGCGAGGGCACCTGGTACTTGACCAAAGTTCTGCACCGCGTCTCGACAGGCCACGGCCATGCCAATGATATCCCGCTGCTGCACGATGTCTACAACCAAATGGCTGGCAACTGCTTCTGCCTGCTTGGCGAAAGCGCCGTCAGCCCGATCCGCTCGGCGCTGAAGCTGTTCCCCGAGGAGTTCGAGGCCGCCATTCGCAATGGCACGCCGCGTCAGGCCCCGCGCCTCGCCATCCCACTGGTGGCAGTTGCCGCTGATTAAATGGTAGGAATGTTAAGCGTTCATCCGCCGGCAGTCAGCTTCACAATGCGCTTCGCTAGCGTGCAATGCCACAAATCAGCCCGCTTCAGCGGGCTTTGGATGGCTCAACTGTGGGCTTCTAGCCCATAGGAAGCGAGGAGGATACGATGGTAACAACTGTGGTGGCTCCAACAATTGATACCGTTGATACCGTGCTCAGCCACTGGACGACTGACCTGTTGCAGAAGTTGCCCCACATCGCGGGTGAGCGCTACGAAATCATTGACGGAGAGCTGTACGTGACACGCCGACCGCACAGTCAGCATCAACTTATTCTCATGAACATCGTTGTAGAATTGGGTACCTGGAGTCGACAGACGAACATCGGTCGAACAATTCCAGAACCTGGCCTTGTCTATGCCGATGACCAGGCAGTGGTTCCTGATCTCGTGTGGGTTCGTCGTGAGCATCTGGCGACAATCTTTGACGAGAGTGGGCATCTGCGTGAGTCGCCCGATCTGGTTGTCGAAATTCTCTCGGCTAGCAAGGCCGATGCTGAGCGCGACCGCGAGAAGAAGCTGGCATTGTACAGCCGCCAGCAGGTGCCAGAATACTGGATCGTCGATTGGCGTGCGCAGACGGTGGAAATCTACCGCCACGACCAGCAGCAGCTTGTGCCGATCGCAACGTTGCAAAGCGCCGCTACGCTGACCTCGCCATTGCTGTCGGGGTTTTCGTGTGCTGTGTCCCGCTTTTTCGAATAGCCTGCTAGAAATCAGGATATACCATGCCCGATGTTTCTGTGACAATTGATGGGACGCAAATCAATGTTCCCGTCGGCACAAATGTTGTGGACGCGGCCCGGCTGGCCGGTGTGGCCGTTCCGGTGTTCTGCTACCACCCCAAGATGAAGCCGGTCGGTATGTGCCGCATGTGCCTGGTCGAAGTCTACACGCCCAAAGTCGACCCGGCCACGCGCCAGGTGGTGATGGGCGAAGATGGCAAGCCCGTGCTGGCACTGATGATGAACAAGCTCCAAACTGGCTGCACAACGCCGATCTCTGAAGGCATGGTGGTCAACACAGCTTCCGACCGGGTCAAGTTCGCTCAAAAGGGCGTGCTAGAATTCCTGCTCACCTCGCACCCGCTGGATTGCCCAGTCTGCGATAAGGGCGGCGAGTGCCCGCTGCAAAACTTGACCATGCAGTGGGGGCCTGATTCGTCGCGCTTTGACTATGAAGACAAGATTCACTTCGAGAAGCCGATTCCACTTGGCGATCTGATTCTGCTCGACCGCGAGCGCTGCATTCTGTGCTCGCGCTGCGTGCGCTTTGAGGACGAGCTTGCCGACGACAATGTGCTTGGCTTTGGCAGCCGTGGTCGCAGCTGGGAAATTATTTCGAAGTCGACCCCCGCCTTCGATTCGAAATTCTCTGGCAACACCACCGATATCTGCCCGGTCGGCGCGCTGACTTCCTCGGATTTCCGCTTCAAGGCCCGCGTCTGGGAGCTTAAATCGACGCCCTCGGTCTGCAACCTGTGTCCAGTTGGCTGCAACACCTCGCTGGACATGCGCTACAACGAACTGATGCGCGTGATGCCGCGTGAGAATGACGCCGTCAACGAGATTTGGGTGTGCGACAAGGGCCGCTATGGCCATCGCTACGCGGTGCAGGAGAATCGGCTGACCACGCCGCTGATCAAGCGTAATGGCGAGTTCGTCAGTGCAACCTGGGAACAAGCCTACAGCCTGATCGCCGAACGGCTTGGCAGTTATAGCGGCGCGCAGGTGGCTGGCTTGGCTGGCCCGAAGCTGCCCAACGAAGATTTGTTCAGCTTTGCGCGCCTGTTCCGCGAAAACCTTGGCTCGAATAACCTCGACCACCGCCCCGGTTCGCCCGCCGATCTGCCGCTCGACGATTTGCCGCGTACTTACGGCGTTGGCAAAGGCACCAACCTGATGACGCTCGGCAAGGGCACGGCGGTGCTGGTGATCGGGGCCGACCCCGAGGAGGAAGCGCCACTCTACCAGCTGCGTTTGCGCGCGATCGCCCAGCGCGGCGGCGACCTGACCGTGGTGAGTGGCTACCCGACCAAGTTGGAGCGCAGCGCCACACGCAAAGTGCGCGTTAAACCTGGCACGGAGGCCCAATTCGCGCTGGCTCTGGTGCAGGCGGTAGCCGCCGAAAAGCTGGCCAGTGAGGAAGTGCTTGGCTCGGGCCGCCTGAAGTTCAGCGACGAGTATCGCCGCGTGCTGGCCGCGCACAAATTCGACGATCTGGTGGCGGCAACTGGACTAGCCCGCGAGGTGGTTATCACCACTGCCAAGGCCTTTGCCAGCGCCGAACATGGTATTATCGTCTACGGGCGCAGCGCTGCCGCCGATCCGGCCATCCCGCAGGCGCTGGCCGCGTTTGCCGCACTGACCGGCAAGCTCGGCAAGGCCAACAGCGGCCTGATCGCGCTGCGGCCTGGCGGCAACTTCCGCGGCGCGCTCGACATGGGCGTGCGACCGGATGCCGCTGGCCAGCCTGGCCTGAGCGCGCAGCAGGTCTGGCAGCAGGCTGGTACGGGTGTAAAGGCGGTCTACATCGCTGCGCTTAACCCCGCCGCCGAGAACCCTGCCGCCGCGCAGGCGCTGCAAAAGCTGGACTTCGTGGTGGTGCAGGATCTCTTTCTGACCGAGACTGCGCAGTACGCCGACGTGGTGCTGCCCGCCGCCGCCGTGATCGAGCGCGAGGGTACGTTTACCAACGCCGAGCGCCGCGAGCAGCGCTTTCGGCAGGCCCGCCAGGCTCCGGCCAACCTGCCCGCCGACTGGCAAAGCTTTCAGGCCGTCGCGCAGCTGCTGGCCGAGCGCGCGCCAGTGGCGGTGGCAGCCCGCACGCTCAAGAAAGGCGCAAAGGTCTTCACTCCTGAAGCTCCCCAGGGCTGGACTGCGATGCTGACGAGCGACGTGAACGACATGGTCACACGCAGCGTATCAGGCTACAATGCCGCCAGCTACAGTGCGCTTTCCACCAGCCGGGGCGCGTGGGGCCGCCAGCCCAATGAGGCAGTCTACTACGATGGCACATCCTATGAGAATACCGAGGGCGTGGGCATTCAGATAGCCGCCAGTGCCGAGGATTCACGCACCACCCTTCAGCTCAACTTGAGCGCCCCAGCCCTGCGGCCTGTCGGCGAACTTGTGCTGCTGCCGGTCGCGCGGGCCTATGACGGGGGCGATTGGGTGCGTGGCTCGAAGTTGAGCGCGCGGCAGGTGCCAGCCCACATTATCATGAGTGTCGCCGACACGGCCCGCCTCGACGTGGGCATCGGCGAACTCGTGACTGTTTCCTCAGCGGCGGGCAGTATCACGCTGCCCGTGCAGATCGAGACCGGCCTAGACCTGGGCGTGGCGCTCCTGCCGGAGGTGCGCGGCAGCACACTCGGCGCGCTGCTGACCGGCGCGCAGACAGCAATAACGGTGGTGAAAGCATAGGCACGTCTTGCGTGTTGCATTCGTAACACGCAAGACGCATCCCCAGGAACAGCACAATGGACTGGATTCAAGTCATCGTTCTGATCGTCAAATGCGTGGTCGTTACCCTCGCGGCGACGACGCTATTTGCCTATTTCACCTGGTTCGAGCGCGTGCTGTTGGCCCGCATGCAGAACCGCATTGGCCCAAACCGCGCCGGCTATATCCCACTGCCCGGTGGGGGCAAATTATTTGGCGGCTTTCTCCAGCCCGTTGCTGATGCAGTCAAGCTCTTTTTCAAAGAAGATATTGTGCCGCTGCTGGCTGATAAATGGGTGTATATCATCTCGCCCGGCTTTGCGGTCGTTCCGGCGATTATCATCTGGGCCACGGTGCCGTTCGGCTACTGGCCCGACCCGTGGGGCGGCAATTGGCTGCAAGTTGCCGATATCGATGTCGGCATTCTGTACCTGCTGGCGATCACCTCACTCGGTGTCTATGGCATCGCAATCGCGGGCTGGTCATCGAATAACAAATACTCGATGCTGGGTGGCGTGCGCGCTTCGGCCCAAGTTATCTCCTACGAACTGGCGCTGGGCATGGCCGTTTTGGGCGCGGTGATGATGTCGGAAAGTTTCCGCACCAGCGAGATTGTAGCCGACCAAAAGGGGCTGTGGAATGTTTTGCCACAGTTTCTTGGCTTTATCGTGTTTCTGATCGCGTCGACCGCCGAGGTCGTGCGCGCGCCCTTCGACCTGGTCGAGGCCGAGCAGGAGCTGGTGGGCGGCTACATGACCGAGTACTCGGCCGGCGGCTTCATGCTATTCTACTTCGCCGAGTTCGGGAACACGGTCTCGATGTCGGCCATCATCGTCACCCTCTTCCTC
>JACMIM010000347.1 GCA_014381165.1 Roseiflexaceae bacterium | reverse complement strand
GCCAGCGCGATGCTGTCCTCGGACATGGCCGCCCGCCCCTCGGCTGGCTCGACCATGCTGGCCCGGCTACCGCGCGTGGTCGCGAATACCTCGCGCAGCATCGTCTCCATCTCCGGCGTCAGCACCAGCTTGCGCCGCCCCATCACCTTGCGCGAAACACCGATCATCCGGTCGATCTGGTACTCGCGGAATACCTCGCCGCCCCAGGTGAAGGCCGGCACAGTCTTGGGCGCAAAGTGGACGCCGAAAATGTTCGAGCCTGTGCCGATCATCGAGCCACCATTCAGGTGCAAGCCAATCCCCAGCTTCACATGATCGGCCAGAAATGCACCCAGCTTGATCTGCCCACTATCGACCTGCCCCAGCCCGTCTAGCACCACCTTGATGTTGCCATATGTGTTCTTAAGATCGGAGTTGGTGGTCATTGCGCCAATGTTGACCCACGCGCCCAGGTAAGAATGGCCGAGAAAGCCATCGTGATGCTTGTTCGCATAGCCTTGTACCACGCTGGCCTCGACCTCGCCGCCGATTCGGCAAACTGGGCCGATTGTGGTTTCACCACGGATTCGCGCGCTGGAGATCAGCGCGCCCCGACCCACCGCCGCCGGCCCCTGGATGAAGGAAAACGGCTCGATATGCGCGGCGTCGATCACGATCGGCCCGCCGCGCGCATCCAGCACGATCGGCCCATCCAATCGCGCTTCAGGGTGCAGGTACACTTGCTCCGGCGCATGCACGATAACATGCGGCGGCACGGCTGCTTGATCGGCGCTGCGCCAGCCCTGGCGCTCCAGCAGCGCCACATCACGGCCAATCTGCGCGCCATTCTTGATGATAATATCCCAAGGGAATGTTAGCAGTTCGGCTGCGACCTCGACCACGCGGCAGAAGCGGCGCAGCTCGTTAAGCGCGCGGGAGGCATCCTGCGCAAGCAGATCAGCCAGGACGGCACTCGCCAGGGCCGGCGTCAGGCGTGCGCCAAGTAGCAACTGCTCGCCCAGCACACCCGGCCCAGCATCAGTTACATACAGCGTGTTCGCGTCCTCGCGCGCAAGCTGCTCGACCCATTCGGCGTGCAGTGCGCGCCCGTTCACAAATGTCAGCGGCGCGCTGCCGCCCAGCAGCCCCAGCGGCCAGCGGCCAGCGCCAAACACGGTCGCGAGATGCGGCCGACAGATGCCCTGCGGCGGCACGCCCATTTGCAACTCAAGCCGCTCACGCAGCGTCCACACGCCGCAGCGCAGCTCGTAGACTGGCCGCGCCTGCACCAGCGGCAGCAGCGCGCGGTAGCCCGCATCTTCAAAGAGAACAATCATAACTCACCTTACGCAAAGAGGGGTTTGGGGAGACTTTGTCTCCCCAAGAAGCCCCCTTTCCTTGTCCGGCGCGGGCTGCGCCCACGCCAGACAGAGAAAAAAGATTCATGGCGGGCTTGCAGCCCACCAAACCTCCTGCTTTTGCGCCGCCTGCGTAAGGTACGTCATAATAGTGCAGATTGCAGCTTGCAGATTCGGCAATCGAACCTGCAAGCGCACGCCCTAGCTCCGTTTGACAATCTCCAAAATCGCCGCTTTCAGCTTCTCGGGGTCGTGGCGCAGCACCTGAACGGCACGGCTCTCGGTCGGATTGTCGAGCGAGGTCGAAAGCTGTATTACCGAGGAGGCTAAATCGGCCTCGATCACAATTGCGCCCTCCACGATAACATCGCGGGCAGCCAGCCGGTCGGTGGCGCTGACAATTGTTTCTTCATATTCCTCTGGCGTCAGGTAGACCGGCACCTGATTGGCCGCTTCATAGATGCGCCGGGTTTCTGGCTCGATCCGTTGGGCGTTGACCAGCACATAATCGGGCGCAAACCCGCCCACGCGCTGAATTTGCCGGATGTGGTCGGCGACCGTGTAGCCGGTGGTCAACCCCGGCTCGGTCATCAGGTTGCAAATGTAGATCGTGCGTGCGCTGCTCTGTTTGATCGCCTCACGTATTTCTGGAATAAGCAGATTCGGCAGCACGCTCTCGAACAGGCCTCCCGGACCAAGAATGATCAGGGTGGCTTGCGCAAAGGCCTCCAGCGCCTGCCGGAACACTGGCGGCGCAGTGCTGCCATGTTGGTCGGGCTGCTCCAACGAAATTTCGACGCCGTGTCGCTTGGCCAGGGGCGATGTTGGCGAAATGCTGTCCTTGATGCTATGGCGCGTGCCATCATCCAGTGTTACGAACACCTGCATTGGCGTGGGCGTGGGCGGCACATACAGCACATTTTCGAAATTGAACAGGCTGGCCGCGCGGTAGTAGTACTCGACCGGATCCTGCACAGGTGTTACGCACACCAGCTGGCGCACACTGCGTCCCAGGTCGGCCAGGCGCAAAATGCCGGCCCCACCCGCAAGCACTGCCACAGTCGGCGGGGCCGTCGCCTGGCGGTAGCCGACCACGAACTCGCTGCCATCGGCCCGTTGGTTCAGTGAGATCACCGCCACGGCGCTCAACTGCCAAATGCCAAATGCCAGAACACCCAGGCCGGCCACAAAGAAGATCAGCCCGCGTACCCAGCGGTCGAATGGTTGAAGGGTGAGATAGAAAATCAGGTCGCGTAGCAGCGGCGGCGCGTCCAGCCAACGGTACAACGCGACACAAAAGTAGGCCACGCCGAGTGACAGCAGCACTACGCCAACAAACGTTAGCGCCAGCGGCCTAGCCAGGTTCTCCAGTTTCGAAAGGCGTTTCGTGATCGCGTTCATATCATACTTTTAGGACTTACGCAGTTGCCCAAGAGTTTTCATTT
>JACMIM010000346.1 GCA_014381165.1 Roseiflexaceae bacterium | reverse complement strand
CCCTCAGCCCTCAGCCCTCAGCCCTCAGCCCTTGCCTCCAGCCCTCAGCCCCCAGCCCTCGGTTCAATCGACCCCTGCGCGGATGTGTTGGCCTTTTTGGAGCTGGCGCTGGACGACGAGCCGCCGGCGCTGCTTGGCGCTTCGAACTACCTGCGCGCAGTGGCCGGCGGCGAGGTGCCGCGCCGAGTCGTGCGCCCAGGCTTTGACGAAACGATGGACTTGACGGTTAAAGCAGCTCGTTATGCCCAGCAGTACATCAGCGAGCTGGAGATGAAGGAGCAGAAGGCTACTGGCATCAAGTCGCTTAAGGTGGGCTACAACCAGGTGTTCGGCTACTACATCGAGGTGGCGAAGAGCTACGCCGGCGATGTGCCGAGTACATACATCCGCAAGCAGACGCTGACCACCGGCGAGCGCTACTACACTGCCGAGCTGAAGGAGTATGAGAGCATTGTCGTTACCGCGCAGGAGCGGCTGAATGACTTGGAGCGGCAAGCCTTTGTGCGCATCTGCACGGCAGTAGCCGAGGCCGGGCCGCGCCTGCTAGCCAGCGCCCGCGCCGCAGCCGAACTCGATGTGTATCTCTCGCTGGCCGAGGTAGCAGCGCGCTGGCGCTATGTGCGCCCGGTGCTGCACGATGACACCAGGCTTGTGATTGGGCAGGGCCGCCACCCAATGGTCGAGCAGAGCCTGGACGAGGATTTTATCGCCAATGACGCGCTACTCGACACCAGCGCGAACCAGGTGCTGATCATCACTGGCCCGAACATGGCTGGCAAGAGCACCGCGCTGCGTCAGATCGCGCTGATTGTGCTCATGGCTCAGATTGGCTCGTTTGTGCCGGCGAGCAGCGCTGAAATCGGTCTGGTCGACCGTATCTTCACGCGGATTGGTGCGCAGGACGACATCGCGACCGGACAATCGACCTTTATGGTCGAGATGACCGAGACGGCGGCGCTGCTGGTACAGAGCACGCGCCGCAGCCTGATTATTCTCGACGAGGTGGGGCGTGGCACCAGTACATATGATGGCATGGCAATTGCTCGTGCAGTGATAGAGTACATTCACAACGAGCCGCGCCTGGGCTGCCGAACACTATTCGCAACCCACTACCACGAGTTGACCGAACTCGATCAGCTGCTGCCGCGCGTGAAGAATTACCACATGGCGGCAGTCGAGCAGCACGGGCATGTGGTCTTTTTGCACGAACTGCGCAGCGGTGGTGCGGATCGCTCGTATGGCATTCATGTGGCCGAACTGGCTGGCATTCCACGCGGCGTGATCAAGCGGGCGACTGAGTTGCTGGCCGAGCTGGAGCGCGATACATACGAGCGCGCGCACTGGCCAGTTGACCAGCAGGCGCTGCCAGGATCCTTGGCAGGGCTTTCCCACCCGCTAGCTGCACCCGAGGATCACGCGGCCATTCGACTCATCCAGCGGCTGAATGTGAATGAACTGACGCCGATCGAAGCACTCACCAAACTCTACGAGCTGCAAAAGCTTGTGGGCAACTGAGCTACAGGCGCGAAGGCTGGCAGGGCGATCCCCACGCTTTGTTTGCTGAGGCCGCCCAACCTGGTTAGAATCTATGGTACAAGACGATATTTTCCTGGCTGCGCGCAGTCCCAACCCGCTCGACGAAACGGTCAAGCGGGTGACTGGCGCGATCACGGCCCGCCTGCTCAGCCCAGGCGACCGCTTGCCCGCCGAGCGTGAGCTAGCCATCCAGCTTGGCGTGAGCCGCTCGACCCTGCGCGTTGCGCTGCAAATGCTGACTGCAAAAGGCTGGCTAGAAGTACGGCGCGGGCGGCACGGCGGCTCGTTCGTAACTCGCTGGCCGCGTATGCCGCACCCGCGTAAGCTTTCGGAGGTGCTCTCGCGCCACAGTGAAGACCTGCCGGCGCTGCTCGAT
>JACMIM010000345.1 GCA_014381165.1 Roseiflexaceae bacterium | reverse complement strand
GAAAGCGTCGCCGTGGTGGCGTTCCAGGCAGTGGGCCTGGCGCGGATCGTTCTCGACCACCAGCGGGTTGCGCGAAAGCGTTGTCAGAAACAGGCCGATCCACAGGCCGCCCAGCCCAACCCAAGCAACGATATCAGTCCAATTCACGGTGAACTGTTCGGTGTGGAAGGCTGGGATGAGCGTGTAGAACAGGTTCAGCACCTGCGCGCCAATGATGAATGCCGCGATGGCGCGCATGCGCTGTGGTGAGCGCTTGGTGCGGCGGCCCAACAAGGTCAGGAACGGCAATATAAAGCAGCAGATTGTGACGACACCGCCAAGGATGCCCCAGCCGCCCTGGGTGCGGTGGACGTAGAACTCAGCCTCTTCGGAGATATTGGCTGAGTACATAATCAGAAACTGTGAGAAGTTAACATACGTCCACAGCACCGTGAAGGCAAAGGCCAATGTGCTGAGATCGTGAAAGCGGTTGGCCGTGGCAATCCGCGAGATTTGCGGCAGCTTGCGGATGAACGACAGCACCAATATCGAGAACGCAATGCCAGTCAGCGCCGAGATCACCACATACAACACTGGGTACATCGTCGAGTACCACAGCACCTCGGTGGTCATGCCCCAATCGATCGTGGCGAAGCTGTAGGAAAGCATGAACAGCACGATGCCGAGCGCGCTGGTGCGGCCAAGCCGCTTGTGGATGGAATCACTTGGATTCGCGTCTTGCTCGCGCGAGCCGCGTGTCAGCAGCACCATCAGGCCGAGCCAGACGGCGAAATACAGCACCGCGCGCACCGTGAACCACAGCGGCGTCAAGTAGCCGGTCTCGACGCGGAACTGCAACATCTCGAACTCATTAACCGTTTCAGGGTTATTCCAGGGGTACAGTGCGCCGCTACCCAGGAACAATGAGACCAGAATCGGCACGAATGCGATCGCCAGGAGCGGCAGATTCAGTGCCATGGCCTCAAGAATGCGCTTGATCGTCTGGCCCCAGCGCCCCTGCACGACATACTGGAGCATGAGCAACCCCAGCCCACCCATGCTGAGCGCGAACCAAAACAGAAACGCGAACAGATAGGACTGCCAGAACATATCGCTTGCAAAGAACGCGCCGACGATCGACAGGAGCAGCGCAACAGCCCCGACAATCAGCGCTGGGCGCGCATAACGCGCAATCTGCGGAATCGGTGTTTCCGCTCGGGTTACTGCCATAGCGTGTGCGGCGCTGCGTGCCGAGATACCAGCACACAGCGCCCTCCTTTCTGAATGTTACGGGGCCGCTGTCGGCGCGGGCGTTGCGGCAGCCGGTGCGGCGGGCGTACCCTGCTCAGTCGGCGCAGGCGTTGGCACAATTGCACCGGGCGGCGGCGCAGCCTGGAGCGTGCGGATGTACGCGATGATCGCCCAGCGATCCTCGGGGTACACCCGCGAGGCGTAGGAGTACATCAAATTCTTGCCATTTGTGATGACGTTGAAGTAGTAGCCGTCGCTGGCAGTGATCAGCCGCTCATCATAGAACGACGGCACGACACCGCCCGCAGTAGCGAAGTACGATGCCGCGATACCCTTGCCATTGCCAAGCGCGCCGTGGCAGGGCACACAGTAGACGACGTATTTACGCTCGCCTTCTGCCAGCCGCACTTCATCGATCTCGATCGGGCTTGCGGTTAACTCTTGGCCATCGGCGTCCACGCCTGAGCGCAGCGGGTCGCTCGGCAGCGAGCCAGTGCGTGCCACTGTGTTCGGCTCGATCGGGCGCGAGGCCGCACCATCACCGCCGTTTTCCTTCGCGAAGATCACGGCGCTCTGCTCATACGGATCATATTTAACCTGGTCGTACATATCGAGGTGGCCGCAGCCGACCATCGCCGCAATACAGAGCGGGATCATCGCGCCGCGCGCCAGCCGTGCCAGGTTGAATGTAGGTCTTTTTTCCATCGTTTCCTCAAAGCTGGCAGCTAGCTATTGCTGCACTTCGTTGATCACCGTCGCGTGCTGCGCCAACAAGAACTCGCGCGTGCGGTTGATGTCGAATTTTGGGTCGTTGGCCTCGACCACGAGAAAGAACTTATCTTGCGAAGCCCGGTCGAAGTTCGGCGCATTGAAGACTGGGTGGTAATGCTGCGGCAGGCCATTTAGCAGCACCATTCCAAACACCGCGCCAAACGCGGCAAACAGAATGCCCATCTCGAAGGTAATTGGAATGTAGGCCGGCCACGGGAATGGCGGGCGGCCAAATACGACCAGCGGGTAATCGACCACTTGAGTCAGCCACTGCAGGCCAAACCCGCCGGCCGCCCCGGCCAGGCCGCTGGTCAACACAATCGCTGGTAGCAAATCGCGCTTATGGCCCAGCTTCTCGGCCAGTTCCTCGATTGGAAAGGGCGAGAACGCATCCAGTTTGGTGAAACCTGCGGCCTCGGCAGCCTCGGCGGCGTGCAACAGCGCGTCGGCATCACGAAACTCGCCAATCAGACCGTACAATGGAGCTGGCACAGCCGCGCGTGGCACTGCTGTAGCAGAGCGTACGGGATTGCGGCGACGAAAGATATTTTGCATCGTTACAGCCTTTTGGGTAGAACCAAGAACCGCCAACGTTCTCAGCGTGGGTTCTGCGCTTCTGGGCATTCCCGGCGCTGAAGCGCCGGACTACTGGGTGCCACGGTTCTGCGGTTCCGCAGTTCTGCGGTTCTGCGGTTCTGCGGTTCTCGGCTAATCCGCCGCTGCCGGCTGCGCGCCTGTGCCTGCACCTGCGCCGTGAGTATCGGCATGGCCAGACCCTTCCTGCTCATTGACCAGCATGCGCATCTCGAAAATCGAGATCATTGGCACAAAGCGGCTGAACAGGAACAGGAAGGTGAAGAACAGGCCGAACGAACCCAGGTACAGCAGCCAGTCCCAGATCGTCGGGTTGTAATAGCCCCACGAGGATGGGATAAAGTCGCGGCTGAGGCTGACCACAATGATCACAAAGCGCTCCAGCCACATACCAATGCTGACCACCAGCGAAACAAACAGCAGCACTGGGATGCTTTGCCGTGCCCACTTGAACCAGAACACCTGCGGTATCAGGAAGTTGCACAGCAGCAGCGCGTAGTACGACCAGGCGTAGGGGCCGAACAGGCGCATGTTCAGCAGAAAGCTTTCATACTGGTTGCCGCTGAACCAGGCGAAAAAGGCCTCCATCGCGTAGCCGAACACAACAATCAGGCCGGTCGCCAGTGTCACCTTAGCCATCAGGTCAAAGTGCTTCATGGTGATGTACTGCTCCAGCCCGTAGAACTTGCGCACCGGGATCATCAGCAGCATCACCATGGCGAAACCGGCAAACACCGCGCCTGCCACAAAGTAGGGCGGGAAGATCGTGGCGTGCCAGCCAGGTACCTGGCCGATCGCAAAGTCGAACGACACGATCGTGTGAACCGAAACAACCAGCGGCGTCGAAAGGCCGGCCAGCAACAGCGAGGCTAGCTCATAGCGGTGCCAATGCTTGGCCGAGCCACGCCAGCCCAACGCGAAGAAGCCCCAGAAAAAGCGCATGATCGGGTTGGTCGATCGGTCGCGCATGGTGGCGATATCCGGGATCAGGCCGACCAGCCAAAATAGCAGCGAGACGGTCGCGTAGGTCGAGATCGCGAATACGTCCCACTCCAGCGGACTTTGGTACTGCGGCCACATGCCCAGCGACGATGGGTAGGGCAGCATCCAGTAGAACAAGTATGGGCGGCCCAGATGCAAGATTGGGTACACCCCAGCACAGGCCACGGCGAATAGGGTCATGGCTTCGGCAAAGCGGTTGATCGACGTGCGCCACTTCTGGCGCAGCAGCAACAGAATCGCCGAGATCAGCGTTCCAGCGTGGCCGATGCCGATCCACCACACAAAGTTAATGATGTCCATGCCCCAGCCGATCGGGACGTTGATACCCCAGATGCCGACGCCCTGGATCAGCAGCCAGGCGACCGCTGTGAGATACACCATCAACAGCAGCAGCGCGAAGGCAAAGCCCGTCAGCCAGCCAAGCGGTGTCTTGCGCGGGCCGATCATGGGGATGCCAGCCAGCTTCCGGGAAACTTCGGTATTGGTCAGCCCTGGCGCAAGCAGCGCATCTGGGTCAACTGGACCTAGAGCCGGGCGTTTGAGCGATTGTGCCATACAATTCTCCTACAGAAGAACAAAGAACAAAGAACAAACGCGATCCTGCGGTCTATCAACCGCTGTCCCTGTGTTCCCGGCTCTGAAGCGCCGAGCTATTGGGTTCGATGTTCCCGGCGCTGAAGCGCCGGGCTATTGGGTTCTGGGTTTTGCTGTTCTTTGTTCTTTGTTCTTTGTTCTACGCTTCTACGCTTCCGCAAGCTCTGGGTTCGGATTCTTGAGCATGCCCATGTAGCTGGTGCGGGCGAACACATTCAGCTCATTCAGCAGCGTGTAGCTCAACGGCAGCTTGCGCCGCTGGGTCACAGCCGCCTCTGGGTCGTTCAAGTTACCAAAGCTGATCGCATCGGTTGGGCAAGCCTGCTGGCAGGCGGTAACCACGTCGCCATCGCGGATCATCGCCGCTTCTGGGTCGGTTGGCCGCAGCCGCTCTTTATCCTGGCGCACCTCGTTGATGCGCTGCACGCAGTAGGTACACTTCTCCATCACGCCCTTGACGCGCACGGTCACATCGGGATTACGCATCATTTTCAGGCTGTCCATGTCGAACTTGTACAGCATGTCGTTGTACTGGAGGAAGTTAAAGCGGCGCACCTTGAACGGGCAGTTGTTCGAGCAGTATTTGGTGCCCACACAGCGGTTGTAGACCATATTATTCAGGCCTTCTGAATCATGCACGGTCGCGCCAACCGGGCAGACCACCTCGCAGGGTGCGTTCTCGCAATGCTGGCAGGCCAGCGGCTGGTGGATCATCTGCGGGTTGTCCAGGCCTTTTCCAGTGAAGT
Organism: Roseiflexaceae bacterium; assembly: GCA_014381165.1. GTDB lineage: Bacteria > Chloroflexota > Chloroflexia > Chloroflexales > Roseiflexaceae > JACMIM01. The sequence continues at coordinate 1,442 of JACMIM010000345.1, read as the reverse complement.
AGCGGTCGATGCGAATCCAGTGCATCTCGCGCCCACGCAGCACCTCTTCCTTGCCAACCACCGCGATACTATTCTCGGTGTTGCAGGCCATCACACAGGCGTTGCAGCCAGTGCAGGTGTTGAGATCGATGCTCATGCCCCAGGCGTAGCCGGTGTACTGGCGGGCCGGGTACAGCGTGAACACCTCGTGCTGATGGTCGGTCATCACATTCGGATTAGCGCGGTACTCGTCTAGCGTGTAAGCCTGCGCAATGTGGCGCTTTTCGGCCTCGGTCGATGCCAGATCAGTCTGGTTCTGGAGGTCGATCGCGTGATGATCCTGGGTCGAGGCCAGCGGGTAGGTGCGCCCAGTCTTGGTGACGGCTTCGGCGGTCGCAAAGTTCGGGCTGGTGCTAGTGCGCAGCGCATAGGCATCGAAGCCGACTGGCTGGCCATTCCAGGTACCAACAATACCGGCTTTGGTGCGCCCGTAGCCCAACTGCACACCAATCACGCCCTCGGCGGTGCCGGGGAGAATCCAGATGGGCGCATCGACACTGGCCCCGCCAACCGTCAGCGAAACCACATCGCCATTCCGCACTGCTAGCTTCTCAGCGGTCGACACGCCCACATAGGCTGCGTTGTCCCAGCTGATCTTGCTGATCGTGTGCGGCAGCTCCTGGAGCCAGCCGTTGTTGGCATAACTGCCATCGAACACGCGCGTGTCGGCCTGAATGACCAACTCGTACTCGCCACTCACCGGCGCGCTGCCGAAGTCGATGCCGCTAGCAAGGGTTGGCGTGGCCGCCGCCGCCGCCGTATCTGGCACAACGCCTGCGGCCAGTGTTTCCTCCCAAAAGCGCGTGAAGTTACCAGTCACACCGCCCTCGTAGGTGGCGCGTACAAGATCGTAGCCAAGCACATCATTCTGGCCAGCCAATGCGGCGACCACTTCGTGAACCGATTTGGTTTTGTAGATCGGCGCAATCAGCGGCTGGACGATCGTGGCCGTGCCGTCATAGGCGCGGGCGTCGCTCCAATGCTCCAGGTAGTGCGTGGCTGGCACATGCCAGGTCGATTTTTCAGCCGTTTCGTCATTGTACAGGCCGTAATGGGCGCTGAATGGCACCTTGGCCAGCGCATCGGCGAAGCGCAGATCGGCGGGCGATGTGTAGACCGGGTTGACATCCAGCATCACCAGGGCCTGCACCGCGCCGCTGTTCATCTCGCCAACCAGGTCGGCCAGTGTGCCAGCCTGTTCAGGCAGCGCCTCGACCGGCTCGATGTAGCGAACCGTCGTGCCGACATTACCCAACGCGGCGTTGATCGCATGAACCAGCGCGTGAACCTCGGCGGGCTGGCCTTCGCCCGCAATCACCGCGCTGCTGCCACGGTTGGCCTGGAGGTCGGCGGCCAGCGCAGTTACATAGCGGGCAGCATTTTCTGGCAGCGTGCCCGCAGTT
>JACMIM010000344.1 GCA_014381165.1 Roseiflexaceae bacterium | reverse complement strand
CAAGAGCGCGAAGCAGAGATCTCAAGCTTGGCGCTCTTGGCGCTCTTGGCGGTGCAGCGCTAGGCACGAATATCACCCACCGATTCGCTGGAGGCTCAGCAGCGTGAGGCCGAGATCGCGCGCCCTGGCCAGCAACCCGTAGAGCGCCGACTGATCGCTGACATCACCGGTGAGACTGGTCGTGCCATCTGGCAGCTGTACGATCTCGCTGCCATCGAACCAGTTCGACCATGCGGGATCAAGGTGGCCGGCGACGATCAGCCGATAGGTCGCCGGCTGCGGTGTATGTTCGTCCATACAAGCACCTGTTTATACAATGCCAGCCGATCGTCGCAGCTAGGCCTCAGGCTGCACCGGGCGGCGTAGAAGATCGAGCCCAAGCCACAACGCCCAGATCGGTGCCAGAAAGATGTATACCATCAGCCCGGCGGTGGCAAGCGGCTCGATCCCGAAGATAACCCCGGCCACATCAGTGAGCGCGCTGGCCCCCAGCAGTATGGTGATCACGCCGGACGCACGGCGCTCTCTGAGGAGCAAGATCCCGAACCCCAGCCAGCCAGTGCTCGCCAACAGCATTTCGAGCGTATTCCACAGGCCAACCATCACCGCATCATCGAACGCCAGAAAGACGATCCGCAGGATGGCCTGCTGCCCGCTGGCGGCTTCGCTATATGCGCGGATCAGCGGCGGCAGCGTTGCTGTATGGATCGCCGCGCCGATGGCACCAACCAGGCTGTAGCCAAGCAGGCCCAGGCCAAACAGCTCAGCCCAGCCTGGGATTCGTGCTCCCAGCCATCGTTTGAGGAACAGGGTCAGCGGCACAATCAAGAGATAGTAGCCCAGCATGTCCAGAACCATGCTCCAGCGCCACATCTCAGCGCCAAATGGGCCGCTGGCGAGTAATGCCAGTGGATCCATAACCGCCTCGACATCAAAGCCCAGCGCCAGCAGCATCGTCAGGGTGTTGCCAAAGGCCAGCGGCGCCGAGAGTAGCGCCGTGATAGCGGCCATACGCTGAAATGATCGTTCGTGGTTCATGCTGTTCAGCCTCCTTGTGCTCGTGAGTCTGCTATATTCATCGGTGCAATGCTAGCGCACACAGCAGGCCGGGCGCGTGATCCAAAAGGATGATCAGCGCACCGGCACGAGGATGATCGCAACTGACAGGAAGGCTAAAGCAGACCGCGCTCACGGGCGATCGCGATCGCCTCGGTGCGGTTCGCCACGCCCAGCTTGGCAAGTATCCGAGCCACGTGGGTTTTGGCCGTCGGCAGGCTGATGACCAGCGTATTGGCGATCGCCTGGTTGCTGGTACCGCGCGCCAGGAGGTGCAGCACCTCGCGCTCGCGGGCTGTCAGGGCATCGGGGTCGGCGGCAGGCGGCTCTGCCGGAAGGGCGGGTGCAGAACCGAGGGCACGCAGCAGGCGCTCGGCCAGAGCCTGATGCAGGCGGTGATTGTGTGCAAGCCTGAGCAACGGCACAGCGATCGGTGCGCCCGTCAGCAGCAGGACGCCCGGTGTGCCGCGCGCCACCTGGTCATCGAGCGCCGCGCGCAGGTATTCCAGCGCATCGCCTGCGCGGCCGGCACCGAGGGCGGCGTAGGCCAGCGGCATGCGCGCATCGCCGATCATGTACGCATCGGCAAAGCGCACCTGCTCAGCGGCTGCGGCGTGCAGCAGATCCTCTGCGGTAGCGCGATCGCCGGCATCGAGCGCCACGAGTCCGCGCAGCATCAGCCGAGCGCAGTGCGTTGTTGGCCATGCGGTTGGGCTCAGGCCGGCCTCCCCGCTGACGAGCGTCTGAGCTTCGGCCAGCCGCCCTTGGTGAAGCCGAATCCAGCCGTGGAAGTAGTGGTACAGCCCACCCCAGACCTGGGCGTAGACCGCCAGCGCCGGCTGATCGAGCAGGGCCAGCAGCGCCGCAAGCTGCCGATCAGCGCCCGAAAGGTCGCCGCGTAGCGCGGTCAGAACCGCCTGCTGCAGGCCGGCGTCCAGCTGGAGTTTGGTGCTGCCGCCAAGCTGGGCGCTGATTTGAAGTGACTGCTCAAGCAGGGCCGCCGCCTCGGCCAGCGCGCCGCGCAGCAGCTGGGTATAGCCATCGATCCAAAGCAGCGCCGCGCGCAGCGGGCTCAGCGGCGGCTCCGGCCAGGGCAGCGTTGCTTGGATCAGCCGCTTGGCCCATGCGGTTCGCCCGGGCAGCACCAGCAGGAGTGAGTGGGTGTTGATCGCCAGCTCCAGCCAGAGCCTGCGGTCGTCGCTGCCGAGAACCAGATCGAGGGACTGGTCGAGCAACGTGTTGCTCGAGCGCCAATCGCCAACTGCCAGCGCCTCGTAGATACGGCTGATCAGCGCGTTCACCCGCGCACGCGGCGGGAGCGGTGCCTGGAGCGCCGCCTGGAGCGCGGCGTGGGCCGCAGCAAAATCGCCGCTGCTGCGCTGGCTATCCGAGAGATGCAGCAGTGCCTCGCCCTGCATGGCCGGGTCGCCCAGCGCAGCGGCACCGGCAGCCGCCTGGGCCAGCAAGGGCTGGGCCGCAGCAAAGTTGTTGCTCCGTAGCTCACACAGGCCCTGGAGCAGCAACAGGCGTGGGCGGCTAGCGCGCAGCGCTTCCGGCAGGGCGTCGATCAGCTGGCGTAGCCTGCCCACGGCCTGCTGGAGCATTAGCTCCTCGCCGATCTGCTCCACGGCGCCCGCCGCCAGTTCCCACTGCTGCGCGGCAAGCGCGTGGCGTAAGGCTGCGTGCCAGAGCCCCTGGCTGGTGTACCAGGTGGCGGCGCGCCCATGCAGCTCCCGAATAGCCGACACGTTGGCACCGCCCAGCAGCCGCGCGCGAATCACTTCGCCAAACAGATGGTGATAACGATACCAGGTGCGGGTTGCATCCAGCGGGATGAGGAAGAGCTGGCTGCGCTCCAGCTCATCGAGGATGCGCTGGCTGTACGAATCGGCGAACGACCAACGACCAGTGACGAACGCCAGATCATCTGCATCAGGTTTGTTGGTGGTTGGTCGTTCGTCGTTGGTCGCGAGTCCGAGCACGACCGCATCGCACAGCGGCCCGCACAGCCGTTCGAGGATCGCGGTCTGGAGCAGAAAGCGGAGCAAGTGTGCCGGCAGTCGATCAAGCACCTCCTCAGCCAGGTAATCGAGCACCAGTCGATGGCTACCGCTAAAATCGCGCACAAAGGACTCCGGCTCATGCCGCTCGCGCAGCGCCAGGGCAGCCAGCAGGAGCCCGGTGGCCCATCCCTCGGTGCGCTGCTCAAGGGCCGTGATCGCTGCTTGGTCGAGTGTCAGGCCCATGACCTCGTTCAGCAGCGCGGTAGCCTCATCGTGGGTGAAGCGCAGGTCGGCCGCACGAAGCTCGGCCAGCTGCCTGCGGGCACGCAGGCGGGTAAGCGGCAAGGGCGGATCTTCGCGCGTCGCAATGATCAACTGCACGGTCGGCGGGAGATGCTCGACCAGCACGATCAGCACCTGGTGTGTCGACGCTACGCGCAGCAGATGATAGTCGTCGAGAATCAGGGTAAGCGGCCGCATCAGGGTGGCGAGATCATTGACCAGCAGCCGCAGCACAACCTCCAGCGCTGGCTGCTGGCTCTCAAGCAGCGCCAGGGCGCTCGCGCCGCACGCTGGCTCAACCCGCTGGATCGCGGCGATCAGGTAGCGCAACACAGCCGCAGGATCGCTGTCGTCGCTGTCGAGCGTTAGCCAGGCGACACGCTCCTGACCAACGCGATCAAGGTTGGCCAGCCAGGCACGCACCAGCGTCGTCTTGCCCCAGCCGGCGGGTGCCACCAGCAATGTCACAACGCCGGCCTGACCAGGGGCAAGCCGGGCGGTGAGGCGCGGCCGCAGCACGAGCGATGCTCGCAGCGGCGGCGGCTGGATTCTGGTCAGCAACAGCGGCAGGGCGATCGCGGCGTGATCTGGTTCTGGCGCGGCACGAGCGCGTGCTGGCTCGGCCGGCGTGTTCGCCGCACGTGCCAGCCGCAGAAACGCAGCCCGATCCTCGGAGGCAATCTCGAGCGCAACCGCCAGCCGCTCAGCCATCGCACGCGACGGGCGTCGCTCGCCGCGCTCGATCTTGCGCAGCGTTGGGCTGGCGTAACCCACCAGCTCGGCAAGCTGATCCTGGGTCAGATCCATGGCCTGACGGCGGCGTTTTAGCCATTGCCCAAAAGCCAGCTCTTCGGCCACTTGTGGTTGTGTTGGCATAGGTTCTACGACTGTGGCTTAGGTTATGGGCCGCTATTGTATCACTTTTTGGGTGAGTGGATGGGTACACGCTGTCGCTTCTGCCGGGCTGTGCAATGTGGTGAACTAGACCCACAGGAATACGCCCGCTAAGAAACAAGGAGCGCAGGATCGATGCAAGCTATCTCATCAACACCCCAGACGGTACAACGCCCGCAGTTGGTTTCCCTGAGTCGGCTGACCATGATCGCCCTCGTCGGACTCGCCCTGGCCCTGATCTACGCACAGCTCGCCCTGGTCAGGCAGTTCGACCTCGCGCTGACCGTTTTCGCTGGTCTGATGCTGCTTGGGAGCGGCCTGGTTGCCAGCGGCTGGCGCTGGACACCGCTTGTCGGCGCGCTGCTGAGTGCATTGGTGGTAGCAGGCAACAGCGGCCCTGTGATCTACGACCTGACGCACCCGGAGCCATACCACAACTTCGCCTTTATGGTTATTGCTGTGGCCCTCAGCCTGGTAGGCTGTGTGAGCGGGATTTTGGCGACTACCCAGAACTATCGCGGTAATGAGCGGCGTGCGCCGCGTGCTACAACGAGCTATTTGGCTTTGCTAACCGGACTATGCGCCGGTGCGCTGTTGATTGGCGCGCTGCCGCAGTCGGCGGGTGCTGCTGTGAGCCCAGAGTTACTGGCAAGCTTGCCCGCCCTCAGTACGCCGGGGATGTACTTCGACCAGACTACGCTGCGGGCACAGGTCGGTGCGACCGTCGCCCTACGCCTCGACAACCCCCACGGCGTGTCGCATGCCTTCGACATCGACGCGCTCAACGTCCACATCCCGGTGGTCGCGGGCGAGCAAAGCCTCATTCTCTTCAAGCCAGAACAGCCCGGAACGTACAGCTTCTACTGCGGCCTGCCCGGCCACCGTCAGGCCGGCATGGTGGGAACGCTGATTGTCGAACCATAAAATCAGAAAAGCGAGGATGGGTCATGACAGTTACAAATACACGGACAATCTATCACCCGGTTCAGCGCGATAGTGCGACATACATACGGACGGCGGCAGAAACAGGCGGCGAGTGTACCCTGCTTGTGCTTGAGGTCGAGCCGGGCGGCGGTAACCAGCTGCATCGCCACAAGACCTATACCGAGCGATTCACCGTGCTCGATGGTGTACTTGGCGTAGAGGCCGCCGGGAAGCAGCAGCTGTTGCGCACTGGTGAATCGCTCCTGGTGCCGATCGGCGGCGCTCACCGCTTTTTCAGCGCCTCGGAATCACGTACGCGCTTCCAGGTCGAACTGCGCCCCGGCCACGCTGGGTTCGAGCAAGCCCTGCGGATCGGGTACGGGCTTGCCGGCGATGGCCTGGTCAATGCGGCTGGTATTCCGAAACGTATTCTCGATATTGCTGTGCTGCTCGAACTGAGCGACATGGGCTTTGTTGGGCCGATGGCGCTGCTGGAGCCGCTCTTTCGGTTGCTGGCAAAGCTTGCCAGACGGCGGGGTGTACTCCAGGCACTCCTCGCACGCTACTGTGCCACCTAGGATGTATGCAAAACACGGATTTCTTACCCTTTTGTAGGTTCTTTTTCGCCCCGCGGGGCGAAAAAGAACCTACAAAAGAAGAAAAGTACCATGCTGCCGTTCGTCCTGAGGCTCCCCTGAGCGAAGTCGAAGGGCGT
>JACMIM010000343.1 GCA_014381165.1 Roseiflexaceae bacterium | reverse complement strand
GGCGGGCTTCGTCGTGCCTGCCAGCGGCTTCAGCCGCCAGTCGCGTCAAGCTCCTCGACCAGCAGCGTGGGCGCTGTTCGCTCTTTGGCTGGCAGCCCAAACCACACCACCACGCAGCCGACAAAGACAATCGCAGCAACAATCAGCAGCACCTGCTCATACGCGGCAAGAAACGTCAACTGGTAGCCCGCAATCAGTTGATCGCGAATAGATGGATCGATTGCGGTGTCTGCGGTTGATGGATTGAGAATCGTATTGAGCGCTGCCATCGCGGCGTCGATCTGTGTGCCCTGAACGCCGGCAGTAACCAGCCGCCGCAGGTAATCGGCCAGGCCAAAGCTGACCAACAGGCTGCCGGTGAGTGCCCCGCCGATAGCGCCCCCCGCTTGACTGACCGAGCTGTTCATGCCCGTTCGCATGCCAATCGCCTCTTTAGGCACCAGGTTGAAGAATACGGATGTCCAGGCTGTACTTGCAGCCACGTTTGCTGCGCCAAACACGGCCAGCAGCAAGGCTAGCCAGGGGTAGAAGCCTGCCGCCCGCGTTGCTACTGCCAGCACGATCACCGAGCAGAACATCAGCAAACCCGCGCTCATCACGGCGCGCGCACGCAGGTGCATCAGTCGGCGCACACCGAAGAGCGCCATGAGAACCATGCCGATCAGCAGCGGCGTTAAGCTGATCGCCGCCAGCACGACGTTGTAATCATACACCTTGATCAGTACATTGCGCACAAGGCTAATAAAGCCGACAAAGCCGATCTGCAAGCAGACTCCATACACAATCAGCACCAGCAGCGCACGGCGCGGCAGGCTGGTTCGACCGAGCAGTGAGTCAGGTGTTCGCAGATCCGACCAGACCAGCACGCTAACCCCTAGACCCACCGCGATGACCGAGGAGATTACAATCGCGGTGGCGTATGAACCCGCGACCTGCGACACAGAAATACCAACCAGTGTGCCAAGCGCAGCCAGCGACCAGGACGCATGGCCAATAAGGTCGAAACGACGCTCGGCAGCTATCCGGCTTTCTTCGGTGGTTTGCGCGATCAGCACCAAGCCAAGTAATGCGAGCACAGCTGGCACGATCAGCGTCGTGCGCCAGTCTAGCAGCGAATACATGAATTGGCCCAGCAGGCCTGCGCTGAGGCCGGCCGTACTGGTGACACTGATATAAATGGCGATCGCCATTGTGCGCGCTTGAAAATCGCCACGAAACGCCAGGTACAGCATTGTCAGCGAAAGCGGCACGACCAGCGCCCCCGCAGCACTTGAAAGGACGCGCGTGGAAAGAAACCAGAGTGGTTCAGGCGAAAGCGCTGCCAACAGGTTTGCGATCATAAGGCCGGCAAGACCAGCCAGCAGCCAGCGCCGGCGGCCAAACATATCGCCGACAACGCCACCAATCAGCAGAAACGCCAACGTGCCCAGTGTGATCGTACTCATCAACACGCTATAGCGTGCCCAGCCAGCGTTGAAGGCCTGCACCGTCGGCTCCCGGTACACCCACAGCGGCGGTTCGAGTAGCTTGGCTGTCGCCGCAACGCAGCACGCGAGCAGCGTCTTCCATCGCCCCGACGCATGAAGGGCGGCCAATGGTGTTGATGGTGTTGTTTGAGCGGTGTCCGTTCTTGCCATAATTGGTCAGGACTTTCGCTTAAAGCGTCTTTTTCGCCTGCGGCGAGCAAGGAATTGTTTTTCTTGGCCTTTTTTTGCACTGCGGCGAAAAAATGCCAAGAAAAGAGTAAATTCTGGTAGTCTATTGGTGTCTTACGCCTGTTCTGCGCGCTGTTCCAAATCGGCCAGTGCCTCGGTCGAGCCGTCGGCGATCAGCCACGCGGGCAGGCCGTATGGCTGTTGTTGCTCTGGTGGTAGTGGCGAAACATAGGTAAAGCCTGCGGTGCGGCGCGCAAAATCGGCCCGTGCTGCGGCGCGCAGATCGGCATCGGTAAGCACATCGAGCGCGGTATGCGCCAGCACTCGTGCCGCATTAGTTGCGCCCTTTACGCCGATCGACATGCCGGCGCACGCCGTGACTGGCCAAGTGTGCAGGGCAACATGCAGCGGAAGGGTTGGCATGCTCATGCCCATGGTCGGCGTGATCCAGCTTACGTCGGCTACGTCCGATGAACCGCCGATGCTCGGCTCGGGCTGGAGCGACATGATCTTGGTCGTCAGGCCATGCTGCGGCACGCCCATCTGCTGCTGGCACGCGCTGGCGAATGCCTGTTCCGCGTCGCTCCACACTGGAATCCCGACCTGCTCCAGGTGAATCTGCATGCGCTCCGCCAGCGGCGTGTTGGGCAGGAGATCATACATACCGAAGTACACGTTGACACTAGCCTTGGTTTGGGTCGCCAGCGCCGCACCTTCGGCGATCTGCCGAATCCACTCCGTCGTCTTGGCGACATGCGCCCGATCGATGTCGCGCACCGCCAGCCACATCTGGGCGTAATCGGGCACGATGTTCGGCGCAGTGCCCGCAGCCTCATAGACGTAGTGTGTACGCGCGGTTGGCTCCAGGTGTTCGCGCATCATGTTGATGGCATGTGCGGCTAGTTCCATTGCATTGAGCGCACTGCGCCCGTTCCACGGTTCGATCCCGGCATGCGCCGTTTTGCCATGGAATTCGAGCTTCATAACACTATTGGCTGCCAGGCGCACATTGATTACAGCGGCGATCGGCGCTGGATGCCAGTGTAGGCAGGCATCGAGATGATTGAATAGCCCTTCGCGGGCCATATAGACTTTGGCACCCTCGGTTTCCTCGGCGGCGCAGCCAAACACGCGCAACGTGCCGGGGATGCCTCGCGCTTCCATGACGTGCTTGGTGGCAATTGCCGCGCCGGCCAGGCCCGCGC
>JACMIM010000342.1 GCA_014381165.1 Roseiflexaceae bacterium | reverse complement strand
CGGCTGCTCGACCCGCAGGGCCGCGACGTGGCGCGCAGCGAGCGCGAGGCCACGCTGCCCGCCGACTGCGCGCCGCTGGAAATCGAGCGGCTGCGCCTGACGTCGACGGAGCGCGGCGTGTACCGGCTGGAGCTGACCTGGGAATGCGGCGAGCGGCTGGTCAACACCTATGATATTCAGATAATTTAACCACTAATTTAACCACGAAGAACACGAAGAGCACGAAGGCCGGAACAAATAGTTCCGGCCTTCGCGCTCTTCGTGTTCTTCGTGGTAAATATTCCGGCGGACCGATTCGGCTCTCGCCGACTGTCGAGATGGCCGATTGGGAGGCGCTAGCGCTGCTGCGCAATGAAAGCCGTGCGCGCAATGTCGAGGGCTTCATGCTCAAGCGGCGCGACTCGCCCTACCGAGTTGGGCGCACGCGCGGCGACGGGTGGAAGTGGAAGATCGAGCCTTACACCGTCGACGCGGTGCTGATCAACGCCCAGCGCGGATCGGGCAAGCGGGCCAGCCTGTACAGCGATTACACCTTTGGGGTGTGGGAGGAGGGCAAGCTTATTCCGTTTGCCAAAGCCTACTCCGGCCTGACCGACGCCGAGATTCGCCAGGTCGACGCCTTTGTGCGGCGCAACACTGTCGAGAAATTCGGCCCGGTGCGCACGGTCAAGCCCGAGCTAGTCTTCGAACTTGGCTTCGAGGGCATCCAGCGCTCGACCCGCCACAAATCGGGCGTGGCGGTGCGCTTTCCACGCATGCTGCGCTGGCGTACCGACAAACATCCCGAGGACGCCGACAGCATCGAGACAGTGCGCGCGATGCTGCCGGAGGCGGAGCATCTTGTGTAGCTGCGGGGGGCTGCAATCTGCGATCACGAAATCGCAACGCCCTCCAGCCGGTCTTCCAGATCGCCATACAGCGCTTGCAGCCGGTCGAGCGTGGCTTCGTCGGTCTGCCACAAGCCGCGCCCGTTGGCCTCCAACAGGCGGGCCACGGCGTTACGCGCGGCCTGCGGGTTGGCCTGCTCCAGCCGCGTTCTCATGGCGTCGTCCAGCACAAAGGTGGCGGCGGCATCGTCGAATATCCAATTGGCGACATTACCGCTGACCGCGCTCCAGCCTAGCAGGTAGGTGAAGCGCTGGCCGATCTCGGCGGCACCGGCGAAGCCATGGTTCAGCATGCCCTCGTACCAGCGTGGGTTGAGCAGCTTGCTGCGGGCCTCCAGTTGAATCAATTCCTCGGCCCCGGCCAGCTTAATCGTTCCGGTGAAACTTTCAGCGTAGGTCAGCGGCACGCTCTCGCCACGCGCCTTGGCGGCGGCCAGCTGAATCGCGCCGCCGTGGCCATAGTAGTGTGAAATGTCGGTAATGCCGTACTCAACGCTGTCGATCGCCTGGAAGACGTGATCGACCGTGCCGAGCAGCGCGCGTAACGTGGCGGGCGCTGCGGCCCCAGCGCGGTTGCCACCGTAGGCGTGCGCGCCGCGCCGGGTGTACATCTCGGCCAGATCGTCATTCTGCTGCCACTGCCCCTCGTCGATTAGCTCATCCACGCCGGTGCCATACTGGCCGGGAGCCTGCGTGAAGATGCGCGCGGTGGCGTCGTCCCAGCTGCCGCCGCCACGCTGCATGGCTAGGGCGTGGGCGCGCACGAAGTTCTGTTGCTCTGGCTCGGCGGCGGCGGCGGCGCGGCGAAACATGTCATCGAGCAGGTCGAGCGACATCTGAAAGGTATCGCGGAAAATTGGGCTAATGTCGAGCAGCACATCGACGCGCGGGCGGCCCAGTTCTTCCAGCGGAATGAGCTGGTAGCGCCAGATTTTGCCCTGGCCATCGCGCTCGGGCCGTGCGCCGATCAGCGCCAGCACCACGGCCAGGCTCTCACCCTCGGTCTTGATCGTGTCCATGGACCACAGCGTCAGCGCGATGGTTTCCGGCGTTGCCGGAAGGGGCGAAGCATCTGCGGCGCTGGCGAGCGCGCCAGCTGGCGATTGGGGCAGATGCTTCGCCCTTACATCGGCGGCCTCTGCTGCGGCGCTGGCGAGCGCGCCAGCTGGCGATTGAGGCAGATGCTTCGCCCTTACATCGGCGGCATCTGCGGCGCTGGCGAGCGCGCCAGCTGGCGATGGGGGCAGATGCTTCGCCCTTACATCGGCGGCATGGCGGGCGAGTAGCAGCTCGGCCATGCGCCATCCGCGCTCCAGGGCCGCATCCGAGGGCAGACGCCAGGGGTCGATGCCATGGATGTTGCGCCCGCTCGGAAATGCGCTGGCTCCGGCACGCACCGGGTCGGCCCCGTGGGCAGCGCGGATGTAGCCGCCGTCCAGCGCATGCACCAGCGCGCCCAATTCGTCTGAGGTGGCCATGTTGGCGAGTAGGGCGCGGCCATGGGCGACGAGCGGAGGAGACCAAGGACGAAAGCCGAAAGACGAAAGCTCAGAACTCGTACCTTCGTCTTTCGTCTTTTGCCTTTCGTCGAGAACGTACTGCGACACAAACTCGGCGCGCGCTGCCGCAATCTGAGCGGCGGGTATCCCCTCGGCGCGCAGGTGGTCGCTTAGGCCGGGCTGTCCTGAGCGCGGCGTGTCAAGCGCGGCCTCGATCAGGGCATGAGCGCGCTCGGGCGCGGCGTTCTGGCCAAACGTGTGTAGGCCATCCAGAATGAGGCGCTGCTCCAGCTCGTCCAGGTATGCACGGGCGCGTTCACAATAGGCCCCTTCTGATTCATCCAGCAGTGGTGGTAGATCAGGGAGTGAAGAACAAAGAACAGAGAACAAAGAATCTCTGGCAGTTTGTTCTCCGTTCTTTGTTCTTTGTTCTTCATCGTTCTCTGTTCTTTGTTCTGTGTTCTTTGTTCTGTGTTCTTCATTTCCAAGCTGCGCCCGCAGCGTCGCCAGCTGCTTGTACAGCCCAGCCCGCGCATATGGTGGCACGCTGTGGCTGATCGTGGTGGCGTAGCCGCGCCGCCGGGCGATCGCCGCCTCGGAAGGGTTGTTGAGCGGGTACAGGTAGAAGTTCGGCACGCTGCCCAGCAGCACATCTGGCCAGCAGTCGCCAGTCAGGCCAAGCTGCAGCCCCGGCATCCACTCCGAGGTGCCGTGCATGCCCACATGCACGATCGCGTCGGCGTGAAACACCTCGCTCAGATAGCGGTAAAAGGCCATGTACTGGTGGTGCGGCGTGAAGTCGCGCTCGAACAACAGCCGCATCGGGTCGCCCGGCACGCCCAAGGGCGGCTGGACGCCGATAAAGGCATTGCCGAGGGTCACGCCGTCGATCCGCACGCCGTCGTGGCCCGCCGGGGCGATCTCGCCAGGAAATGCGCCCCAGTGCTGCTCGATGCGCTCGGCAAGCTTGGGCGCGATCATGCCGTGATAATCGGCCTGTTTCACCACCGAGGGCGCGGAAGGCGTGGAGTGAGAAGCATCGAGTGCGACCATCTGCGCAGTTAGCGCCTCGATTGTGGCAGGTACGTCGATGCTGTAGCCCTCGGCCTTAAGTCGCGCGAGCGTGGCGTGCAGCGAGGCTGGCACATCCATCAGGGCGGCGGTGCCGAGCTTGCCCAGGCCGGGCGGGTAGTTGTACAACACAAAGGCGATCTTGCGGTCTTGACGGCGGGTGCGGCGCAACTGGGCGAACTTGGCCGCCAGCGTCGCGGCGCGCTCCAGCCGGTCGGGGGCCGCGATAATCTCCTGCCCGCGAATTGCGCCCAGCACCACAGGGGCCACCGCGCCGTCCATCTCGGGTAAGTCGTACATGATCACGGCCTGCATGGGGGCTGCGCCGCGCTCGTGCCACTCCTGCTCGCTCTGCATCTGGAGCGGCTGGACGATCATGTAGGGCACATCCAGACCGGCCAGCAGGTCGCCGGCCTTTTGGTGGTAGTGGCCCGGCTTGGTCGAGCCAGCTGGCCCGCCGACAATCGGAAAGCCCATGGTCGAGATCAGCAGGTCGAGCTGGTGGCCACGCAGGGCCGCTCCCGATAGCCATTCGCGCACGGCCACATGCACCTCGATGCCACTACAGAACACCGGCAGCACTTGCAAGCCCTTGGCCTCCAGCGCGTGAATAAGATCGCCGAGGTACTTCTGCTCCTGGACGACATGCTTGCGAAAGGCTAGCAGCGCAACCAGGGGTCGGGGGTCAGGGTTCGGGGGGCCAGCTTTTCGGGCTAATCCCTGGCTCCTGGCCCCTGGCCCCTGATTGTCGGTTCTCAGTTCTGCGGTTCTGCGGTTCTGTGTTCTCTGTTCTTTGTTCTGTGTCCTTCGTTTGCCCTCCCACTTGAAATACGCCACCGGGTCGGCAAAGAACTCGCTGGCATCGGGGTGGAAGCAGCCCATCATGGGAATCGTGCGCACCGGGGCGATGCTAAGGCTTTGGCCGCAGCAATCGCGCAGAATCAGCTTGACCATCTCGCTGATGTTGGCGGCGTCGGGCTGGTTCCAGTAGATATTGGTCGAAAGCCAGGTGCGAAAGTCCTTGAGCTTGGCCGGCATCAGCGGTAGCAGCTTGGCCGAAATCTTGGTCAGCTTGGTGTAGGCATATAGCGTGTCTTCCTCGCGGCCCTTGCTAATCAGGTTCAGCACCACCTGCATCGGCTTGGGCAGGCTGCTGGTGCCGCCCTTCACGCGGTACTCGCCGACCCGGTTGAGCGCCATGACCTCGGGCATGCTTTCAAAGGCGAACACGGCCTGTGGTTGGGCCTGCTCGAGCTGCTCGGCCAGCCAGTCGGCGCGATCGCGCTGGTTGATCAGCGTGATGAACACGACATCGGCGCTGTGAATCGCCTCGGCCAGCGCCCGGTCGCGGCTCTCGACATGCCCATCGTGGAAGCGCCTGATGTTCACCTCAACCCCGCCCGCCACTAGCCGCCGTTCGACCTCATTCCACACATGGGCGTTGAACCGCTCCATGCCGAGGATGAATGTGATGTTCGCCATTGTCGTGTCCTTCTTTCGCCTGCGGCGGGCAAGGAAATAAAAATTGTTATTTCGTTTTTGGCGCATTGCGCCAAAAACGAAATAACGAACTCAGGACTTTCGCTTAAAGCGTCTTTGTCGCCTGCGGCGGGCAAGAAATCGTTTTTTCTTAGCAGATTTTGCGCCGCGACGCAAAAAACTGCTAAAAATAGAGTGAATTTTGGTAGTAAGCGAAAGTCCGAATCTTGTCATCTTGTCACCTGGTCACCTGGTCACCTGGTCACCTGGTCACCTTGCCACCGCCCCGCCCGCCATTGCGGCAATGTCCGCGCCCTGTGCGTTGGGCAGGTATACGTATTCGCCGCCAAGGTAGCCAGCCAGCGTGCGCGCCTCGCCTCGGCTGAGGTAGGAGCGCTGGGTGT
>JACMIM010000341.1 GCA_014381165.1 Roseiflexaceae bacterium | reverse complement strand
TCTGAAGGATGGCCGCTTGCATGAAGATGTCGGACTTGCCCAAGCTGGCGGGGTGATCGGCGTTACCCTCGATTTTGGTTGGGCGGCCATCGTGGCTTTCGACCAGCACGCCTTGGGCGTAGCCCTGAAAGGTGTGGGCCGAGGCGAAATAGAGTGGGTTGCCGGGGATCACTTCCTCGGGCAGGCGTACATACGGCAGAATCTTCTGCTGCGGCTGGCGCAGGCCACAGCCAGTTAGGCCGGCCATCGCTAGGCTCGCGCCCATCAGCTTAAGGAAATTACGGCGCGTGGCCGGATCGCGCATTTCTGAGGCATGGCGCGGAAACTCGCGCGCCATCACGTCCTGGAAGGCCTCGGTGTTCGCCAGTTGCTCCAGGCTGCGCCAGACTGGCTGGCCCTGTTTGGCAGCTAGTTGCTCGCGCACCGCCTGAAGGTCAAGTGGTTGCTTTGTCATGGTTATCGTCTGTCCTCTAGCGATGGCAGATGGCGCAGTTGGTCAACTGGTGTGCCGAGCGGATGCCATACTCTTCCTTCAACGCGAGGCCAACCTGAATCTGGTTTTCCGGCGCTTCCCACTCGGTGTTGTAAATTTCTTCTTTGGGGCGCAGGAACTCCTCGGGGTTGCGGTGGCAGTTCAGGCACCAGCCCATGAACAAGCCCTGCACCTTCCAGGCACCAGTCTCGCCCATCGCCGCAACATTGCCATGGCAGGTCGAGCAGCCAACGCCCTTGGCAACGTGAATGCTGTGGTTGAAGTACACGAAATCTGGCAGATCGTGAACTTTGTTCCACTCGATCGGCTGGTTGTTCTCCCAGCTCGCATACACCGGAGCAAGCGACTCCTCGCCCACTGCGACCACCGAGTGGCAGGACATGCACGTTTCGGTCGCGGGGACATTCGCGTATGCAGCCTCCTCGATCCGGTTGTGGCAGTACTGACACTGCATACCAAAGCCTTTGACATGCAGTTGGTGGCTGTATGGCACCGGCTGGCCAGGCGCGTACTGCTCGCCAACCTGCCGAGCCCAGTCCGACCATACAAAGAACCAGACAGCTGTGAGCGCAAGAACTGGGAGCAGCACGATGCCCAGCACCAAGCCCGCCTTGACGAGCGTGTTTGCGTTCCGAGGAAAAATCTGGGCCATTGAACGCCTTTCTAGCTTCACCTTGCACAGTTTGCTGTGTGTAGAACTCAAAACTCAAGCATTCGCAGCGTGATCCAAGTTCGCTTGCCAACCGTCGGCGGCACACAAAGCGCGAACGCCAGAGGAACTGAGGGCGCGCGCAGAAGCGTCATCCTGGACGGCAGCGAATGATTCCGCAATGATTGAGACAACAACACGAGGGTCTTAGCCGCCAATGATAATTGCATCGTATGGCATTTGTCAAGATTTACCAGGCCTATCTAGGTGCTTGCTAATTATATCACAATGTGGGGTTCTTGCAATCGCCAACAGGTCAAACTCGCCGCTTGATCTATGATACATTTCCCTTGCGACAGGTCTACGAAACGCTGCACAAAGTGGATGAGCGCAGGAGCGTAGGGTCGCGTCGAATTCGTTGATGGTTACGTTAACGGCCTTGTTCACGTACATTCAGTATACTTGATGTTGAACGCAATTACAGCGATCTGAGCGGCTCTATCGTATTGGGATTTCTTGGGGCCGCGGCTCACAACTCCCACTTTTCGTTGCCTACGAAGGAGTATTTTTATGTCAATTCAGGGGATTCATCACATCACCTTGGTGAGTGCGAACGCCCAGCGCACCCTTGATTTTTACACTGGCGTGCTGGGCCAGCGCCTGCTGAAACAGACGGTCAACTTCGACGACCCAGGCAGCTACCACTTGTACTTTGGCAACCAGCGCGGCGAACCAGCCAGTCTGATCACCTTTTTCGAGTGGGCGCGCGCGCCGCGTGGCCACTGGGGTATTGGCGGCACCCACCATTTCGCGCTGGCTGTGGAAACCCGCGCGGGCCTGCTGAAGTGGAAGCGCCGCCTTGCCGACCTGGGGCTGGCGGTCGAGGGGCCGCTCGACCGCCACTACTTCACGTCGATCTATTTCAATGATCCCGACGGCGTGATTATCGAGATCGCCACGCGCGGCCCTGGTTGGGCAGTCGATGAGTCGCCGGACGCGATCGGCACGGCGTTTCGTGCGCCGCCTGCCGACATGCTGGTGCGCAACCGCGACGAGGCGCGCATCACAGCGGAAACCTGGCCGGAGCCGGTGCCAGAGATCACGCCCGACATGGCGCTCGGTGCTGGCATGCACCATATCACGGCGATCGGCGCGGATATTGGCCAGACGGATGCATTCTTTGGCGAGCTACTCGGCATGCGGCGGCTAAAGATGACCGCGAACTTCGACGATCCGAATTCGGCGCACTGGTACTGGGGCGTGGGCGATGGCCAGCCAGGCACGATTATCACCTACTTCGAGCGCAACCCGAGCACCACCCGCCGCGCTCAGATCGGCACCGGCCAGACGCACCATTATGCACTGGCAGTCGCCGACGAAGCCACACAACTGGAGTGGCGCGAGAAACTACTGGAAGCTGGCAAGCGAGTCTCGCCAGTTATGGATCGCATTTATTTCAAATCGATTTACACCAGCGACCCCGACGGGCATATCGTCGAGATCGCCACCGCCGGACCCGGCTTCGCCAGCGACGAGCCGCTAGAGGCGCTGGGCCACAAGCTGATGCTGCCGCCCTGGCTTGAGCAGCACCGTGACCAGATCGAGGGCGTGCTTACGCCGCTTGAGCTTCACTCGTAACCACGAAGAGCACGAAGAACACGAAGCACACGAAGGAACAAATAAAATGCATATTTCTTCGTGTCCTTCGTGTGCTTCTCTTCGTGTCCTTCGTGGTACATTTCAGGAGAGCATTATGAGCAACGATCCACACAACGGGCAGCCGGTTCTTATGACTGGTGTGCCGCTGGAGCAGGCCCGTGCCGCAATGGTGATGCTGCATGGTCGCGGGGCCTCGGCAGCCGACATCTTGGGATTAGCCAGCGAGTTTACGGCGGCTGACATGGCCTTTCTTGCGCCG
>JACMIM010000340.1 GCA_014381165.1 Roseiflexaceae bacterium | reverse complement strand
GCCGCTTGTCGTCGGCGCACCACACGCTGCCAGCACCACCGCCCCACCGCCAAACAGCGCTCCCCGCAGGAAGCTGCGCCGACTCACCTGAGCATTTTTCCGAGACATCTGCTACGCTCCTTTGCTGTATTCGGACTTTCGCGCTGTGAAAGCCCTATGTATGATTCTTTCCCTCTCGTTATTGCTGTTTTGGTGCTATACCAAGAGAACTGGATGGGTAAAAAAGAGCAGGGAGATTTTCTCGGGGGCTGAAGCCCCAATCCCCCGCTTTGCGCTTCGCGCGTTTACCACTCACATCCATTGCTATATGCGCCAGAAGCAGCAACAACAAAATGAGCAGTTCTGGCCTTACATATATCTGCGTAACGTCTTCACCGATTCTTCGACCAGCCAGGAGTAGAATTCCTCCGACAACACGCCGCTGCCATGATCTTCGATGAACTTGAGTTGCTCCGGCGTCAGGGTCGTGTCGGCGGTCGCGAGCGCGTTCTTGTACGGGTTAGCGGGCGTGCGGTCGATTGGCGGCACGAACTCGACCGTGAGCGAACCGTCGTAGCCGATTTCCTTGCAGGTTGCCAGCAGTCGCTGCCAATCGAGTGAACCCTGGCCACATGCCATTCGATTATTGTCGGCGACATGTAAATCATACAGCTTCTTGCCGGCGTTCTTGATCGCCATGAACATGTCAGCATCTTCCTGGTTCATGTGGTACACGTCCAGGCAGACCCCAACATCCGGCGCGACCGCTTCGGCCAATACCAGCGCCTGATCATGCCGATTGATAAAGTTTGTTTCAAAGCGGTTCAGCGGCTCAAGCGCGATCAGCACGCCCGCGCGCGTGGCATGCGCGTACACTTCCTGTAGCCCCTCGATCGCCCACTGCCACTCTTCTTCGGGCGAGGCCATGGCGCGTACTTTGCCAACTTCCGATGGCACGATGCTCATGACCCGGCCTTCCAGCTCCTTGACCATGGTGACACACTGCTTGAGGTACTCAACTGAGCTGGCGCGCACAGTCGGGTCGGCGTGAATCAAGTCGCGCCCAGCAAACATAAGGCTGATCGAGCCATAGCATGTGATCTTGTGGTCGTTCAGCAGCTGGCGAACGGCCTTGGTGCCCGGCGCACCGGGGGCAAGCTCGACACTGTCATAGCTGATCTCGATGCTGTCGTAGCCGTACTTCGCTAGTCGGCGGATGGTGGTTTCAACCGGCTCGGCCCGCATCCAGTTGTGCATGGACACCTGCATTGGTTCGTTCCTCCTTGAGATTATGCGTTGTACACGGATTCACGCTCCGGCTGATCGCCGCGCAGCACCGCGAGCACATTGGCTGCGGTTCGCACACACATCGCCCGGTAGGTCACATCGGTCAGCGCGGCGATGTGCGGTGTCACAAGCACGCTTGGGTTGCGCAGCAGGCGCTCGCTAGCGGCTGGTGGCTCGGGGTCGAGCACATCGGCGGCGAAGCCACCAATCGCGCCACGTTCCAGCGCATCGCCAAGCGCACGCTGGTCGATCAAGCCACCGCGCGCCGTGTTGATCAGCAGTGCCTGGGGCTTCATCAAGGCCAACTCGCGCACGCCAATCAGGTGGCGCGTCGCCGGCGTCAGCGCCGCGTGAAGCGTAACCACGTCGGCCCGCTCCAGCAGCGTATCGAGTGATACTGATTCATAGCGCGAATCGCGGCTGGTGCGGCTCCATGTCAGCACCTGCATGCCAAAGGCCTGAGCAAGCTCGGCAACGCGCCGCCCAGCCGCGCCAAGCCCAACAATCCCAATCGATTTGCCGGTTAGTTCGATGCCACGGTATGTGTCGCGCGCCGCCCAATCGTTGTCGCTCACGGCTGTTGCGATCGGGTGGAGCTTGCGAGCGGCAGCCAGCATGAGCATCAGCGTATGCTCGGCCACGGCGGCAGTGGTGCTTCCTGGTGCGTAGATCACGGCAATGCCACGCTCGTGGGCTGCCTGCACATCGATGTTATCCAGGCCAACACCACAGCGTGCGACAACACGCAAACCAGGGCAGCGCGCCATCAATGCCGCAGAGATGCGCCCGCGCCCGCGTGTTAGGATGGCAACCACCTGTTCGCGTTGCACCGTTTGCTCCAGATCGTCGGCGCTGTCGGCAAGTACGGTATGGTCGTGATCGGCAAGCATGCCATGCGCTTGCTCGTGGATCGTTTCAAGCAGCAGAATCGTCATGGCAGCGAGCCGCCGTGATACAACGTCGCGTCCTCGCCACGCAGGCCACGGCTATCTTCACGCTGTGAAACATAGACGCTGGTGCCGGATTCAGCCAGTTCGTCGGCAAATATCGATTCGTCGATCTGGGCATCAGGGCGACAGGAGATTTCGATCAGGTTGTTCGCAGGGTCGCGGATGAACATCTGCATGGCACCATCGGGAAGACGGCGGACGCGCCCCCAGGGCGCAGCATCGATCGCGCCAAGCTCGCGCATGCGCCAAAAAAGCGCGTTGAAGTCATCCACCTGCAAGCACAAGTGCCCTCGAAAGGACGGGCGGTCGTTCGACCATTCGGTGATGTGCAGCTGCTGCGTGTCGTTGATGCGGTAGAATTGGGCAGGAAAATCGAGGTTGAAGGCCGGAATTGGCGCAAAGCCGAACTCGCGCTCGTAGAACGCGCGCGCCGCGTCGAGATCGTCGACCACCAGCGTCACATGGTTGATCTGGCATGACATCGCCATGAGCATCCTCCTACGCTTCGTTGCATGGATACTCGCTCCCCTGAGCGTTTGGAATTGTGAAACCGCCTACACGCGGTACTGGTCGATAAACGCTTGCCGAGGCGTCACGCCGAGGCCGGGCCGGGTCGGCGCGGCGATCAGCCCATTTTGGCAGATAATTGGCTCCTCGCCCAGCTCGTGTAGCAGCGGGTTTGCGCCAAGCGAGAACTCCAGGATCGTTGCGCTGGCGCTGGCGAAGGCCACATGCAGCCCCGCCGCGAACGAAAGTGCCGAACCCCAGATGTGTGGCGCAAGCGCGAGTTGATGCGTCGCTGCCAGCGCTGCGATACGCATGCCCTCGCTGATGCCACCACAAATTGCCAGATCCGGTTGCAGCACATCGACCGCGCCAACCTCGATCAGGTCGCGGAAGTCAAAGCGCGTGAACTCGCTTTCGCCGCAGGCAATAGGAATGCTAGTCGTCGCGCGCACCGCTGCCGTACCGTGGCGGTTGTCGGCATTGATTGGTTCCTCGACCCAGGCCAGCGCACAGTCCTCGACCTCGCGGCAGAAGCGCTTGGCCTCGGGAACGCTCCAGGTTCCGTGCGCGTCGGCCATGATGCCAATCTCAGAACCAAGCGCCGCGCGCGCTGCGCGCACGCGAGCGACACTGGTGGCCACGTCGCCGTCCATCACGCCGACCCGCATTTTCACCGCCCTAAAGCCCTGTTCGGCATAGCCACTGAGTTGCGCCCCGATGCCATCCACCCCAGCCCAGCCGCCACTGGCGTAGGCTGGCATGTGCGCCCGAGAGGCTCCACCAAGCAGCTGCACCACCGGCACACCCAGCGACTGCCCCAGTACATCCCAGAGCGCCATATCGATCCCGCCAAGCGCCGCGACTGTTACGCCGCGCCGCCCAAGCACCGGAAAGCCGCGCCCATGTGCCAGGGCGTAGTGAGAACGTGGGCCGTTATACATCTCCTCCCACAGCCGCGTAATCTGGCGCGCGTCCTGCCCGATCAGCAGCGGGCGCAGCTCGTGCTGGATGCAACTGACCAGTCCGGCGCATACCCCCGCGCTGCCTACCGAGGCCTTTGCCTCGCCATAGCCGACCAGCCCATCCTCGGTGGAAACCCGCACCAGCGTCATGTCGAAGCTGGCGATGCGGCCGAAATCCGACACATGCTGGCGCTCATACGGGATCGGGCAGTGCAACCAGAATGCTTCGACATCACGAATTCGCATGCTCGACTCCATTGTCGCCTAGTTCGCCCAACCCAAACGATGTGAAATTTCCTGCGCGTGGCTCAGTGCCAGGCCAATCAATTCGTGCATGCGGTCTTGGTCAAGCCGATCGTTCGGCACGCCAATGCTCATCGCCGCCACAATGCCGCTGTGATCTCGGATCGGTGCAGCAACACAGCGTAGCCCAATCGTCGATTCCTCGTCGTCCAGCGCATACCCAGCTTCGCGAGCCTGGCGTAGCCGCTCTTGGAGCATGGCAAATGAGCTGACGGTGTGCGGCGTGCGGGTGGGGAACTCATAGCCCTGGTACAGCTGACGCAGCGTTTCGTGATCGAACTGGGCCAGCAGCAGCTTGCCGACCGCCGTGGCATGGGCTGGCATGCGGCTGCCCACTCGCGCCACCAGGCGGACTGAGTATAAGCCTTCCTGCTTGCCTAAGTAGATCACATCGCGCCCATCCAGCACCGCCAGCTTCACCGTCTCGCCGCAACGCGCCACCAACAGTTGAGCGACCTCATCGAATGCTGGCAGGAGCGACACCTGGCCCAGATACGCATTGCCAAGCTCGAAGGTACCTATACCTAATCGATAGGTCTTGTGCAACACGTCTTTATCGACCATGCCATGCTCATGAAGCGTTGCCAGCAAGCTGTAGACTGTGCTGCGTGAAACGCCAATCTGCTCACTTAGCTCGGAAAGCGTCATCGGCACGTTTGCCTGCGCCAGCACGCGCAGCAGCGCAATGCCCCGGCCTAAAGCAGGCACCACCGTATGCGTCATCGCGCTCCGGGCATGGTCTGGAACGACTTTGGCACCACGAGTGTTCACTACTACCCTATATGAGTAGGAGTTACGCAGTTGCCCAACAGGTTTCGTTTCGCCTGCGGCGGGCAAGGACATATCGAATCATTGTTTCGTTGTTTGGTGCCTTGCACCAAACAACGAAACAAAAAAGATAGCTGTTCCATGCTGCCGCAGGCTGAAGTCGCCAACTGCGTAAGTCCTAATAAGTAGACATTGGCGCTATTCTGTAGACAGAACAGCATTCTTAGCACAGAATTGGGATACGATGAGTATATAGGTGGCGTGTCGATTTGTCAATATGTGCTGTGCGCGGATCAACGCTATGTGTCAAATTGTTGTGGCCCGCACGCAGGCGCGGGTTGAAACCCGCTGCTGGTATGCGAAACGCGCTGAAGCGCGTTGGACGTGGGTACACAGCTTGAGCGTGTTTTGACGAATCAGACGCCGGAATCATCTGGCGGCCGTGGTGGCAGCGCAATAATTTGAATCCCACCCCTGCGCCACTGCCTGTTTGCAGGGCCGTGATACACTGGTAGCACATGTGTGTTACGCACGCAGGTGAGGTCTACTGTTAGCAATCCCCGTTGCGCTAGAAAGGAACTGCACATGGGCGGCATACGAGTTC
>JACMIM010000339.1 GCA_014381165.1 Roseiflexaceae bacterium | reverse complement strand
GGAACCTGGATAATCGACATATCTGATCTCTGCACCCTCACCCCAGCCCTCTCCCAGCCGGGAGAGGGGCAGGGGTGAGGGTGCAGGGTCATTGCTGCTCGCTACTAGGAATCGAGGCGAAGAAGCTTGCGTTGCAACCCGGCGGTGACTGCTTCGGTGCGCGAGGCCACGCCGAGCTTGGCGTAGGTATTGGCGAGATGATTCTGCACGGTACGGTCGCTGATCATCAGCTCCGCGCCGATCTGCTTGTTGGTCAGCCCGCGCGCTGCCCGCTGAAGCACGTCAATCTCGCGTTCGGTTAGCGTGTCGCCGCGTGCGCTTGGCGATCTGACACGGGCGATCAGGCGTGGCGCAACCACTGGATCGAGCGCCGCGTGGCCGGCCGCTGTCGCACGCACCGCCCGCACGATCTCACGCCCCTCGGCCGTTTTGAGCATATAGCCTGTCGCACCCGCGTCGAGCAGGCCGTAGATGTAGGGGTCATCCTCATACGACGTGAGCACCAGTACACGGGCTGTCGGCACGCTGGTGCGCAGCTGACGAGTAGCTTCCACACCAGAAAGTTCGGGCATGGCAATGTCCATCACCACCACGTCGGGCAGCAGCGCGGCGGCGAGATCGACCGCTTCGTAGCCATTGCGCGCCTCACCGACAACCTCGATATCGCGTTCGTCGGCAAGCAGCTCGCGAATACCCTTGCGAACCACCGCGTGGTCGTCGGCGATCACGACACGAATGGTCATCGCTTTGTTTCCTGGCCTACCGCCCAAGCTGAAGCAGCACGCGGTCGAGAACAGCCGCCGCCAGCTCATTGGGATCGGCCTGAGCCTGGTTGAGACTGATAGCAATAATGATTTGGCTTTCCGGCGCGTACCACAGCGCGGCGCGGAAGCCACCATAGCCACCGATATGGCCCAGCACTTCGTTTTCCTCGCTACTGCGCTGGCCGTTTGCGCCGGGGCCAATTGGCAGCCGGTTGTACATCACACCCAGGCCGTAGGCCAGATTCGGCATGCCATAGTGGCCGCGCCCACTGACATACTGGAGCATCTGCGCGCGGCTCTCGGCCTGGAGCAGCTCGCCCGCGAACAGCGCCCGCCCGAAATGCTCGAGATCGGCAGCGGTCGAAGCGATGTTACCGGTGCCAAAGGCAAACGATGTCGATAAACCAGTCAGGTCAACAGTGCTGGAATAGCTGTGTGCCAGCGTGCCCACGATCTGCTCTTGCGGCAGGAAGAAGGTATGTTGCAGCCCCAGCGGGTCGAAGATACGGGTTCGCATCTGCTCGGCCAACGACTGCCCAGTGGCCTGTTCTACAATCATGCCAAGCAGCACATAGTTGGTGCTG
The DNA here is from genome assembly GCA_014381165.1 of Roseiflexaceae bacterium. Classification (GTDB taxonomy): domain Bacteria; phylum Chloroflexota; class Chloroflexia; order Chloroflexales; family Roseiflexaceae; genus JACMIM01. Next base: position 5,311 of record JACMIM010000339.1, on the reverse strand, counting down.
GAGTAATCCCAGCGGCCCCGGCTGGTCGAAGGAAAGCGCGCTGCATAGGCCACCAGTTCCTCTGGAACCCACTCGCGCCCCTGTTCACGCTGCATCTGCCCCAGCAAGTTGCGGTCTTCGAGAAAATCATACAGGCCGCTGGTGTGTTGAAGCAATTGGCGCACGCTGATCGCATCGGCGGCAGGCAGACTGTCTGGCAGCCAGGTGGAAACAGGTGCGTCAAGCGAAAGCACGCCTTCTTCGACCAATTGCATGACCACCACCGCCGTGAACATTTTGCTGACGCTGGCCACCCGCACGATCGTTTCTGGCGTCATGGCCTGGCCCTGCTGGCGCTCGGCTAGGCCGCTTGCGCCGACCCAGGGCGCGTAGCCCGGCAGGCTGACTGATGCAACCGCACCCGGCACAAATCCATTCGCCACCGTGCTATCGAGCAGCGCCTGCAAGTCGGCGATCAGCGTTGGATCGAGCGCGGGCAAGGCTGGAACGGTAGGGGTTATTTGTGGGACTGGCCGCGCAACAGGCCGATTCGCCTCGCTGAGTGCCAGATCCTGTTCGAGCTCGAGATCAGCTGAAGGAGTGTTCGTTGCACGCGGCGCAACCTCGGCTACTGGAGCGGGCGACCCAACTGGGGCAGGGCGACTGACGAGGGCAGTCGCGGCTTCGGGCGCAGGCAGCGCCGCAACTGGTGGAGCCGCGCTTATCGGCCTGAGCGAGAGCGGCACCGCCCCCACGATGATTGCCAGCAGCACGCAGGCCGCCGCCGCTGGGCGGCGACGAATAGCACCAATGCCAAACTGGTATACCGTGGCGCTGCGTAATGTGTGCAGGGCACCGCCAAAGCCCAGCTTGCGCACCGGCTGCTCGATAAAGCGGTAGGAGGCAGCGGCCAGCACAAAGGTCAGGCCAAAGCGCAGCAGGTCGAACAGCCAGCCATGGGCAGGCGCAGTATTGCCCGCTGGCAGCAGCACGAACAGCGGCCAGTGCCACAGGTACAGCCCATACGAGCGCGTGCCGATCCAGCGCATGGGCCGCAGCTCCAGCAGCCAGGGCAACGCCCGTGTGCCGGAAGCTGTGGCCGCGATGATCACAGCAGCAGTCAACAACGCCACCAGTTGAAAGCCGCCCTGGTACAGCAATGGGTGTTGGTCGTACAGCACAGCGTAGACGGCCAACAGCTCGACTAGCGCGGCCAACCCGGCGATATCAACCAGCAGCCCGAGGTGTTGGCCACCCTGGGCGCGGCGTGCGGGCGTCCAAACCAGCGCGAGCGCCGCCCCGATCAGCAGGCCCGCCGCGCGCGTGTCGGTGCCGTAGTAGATACGTGACAGATCACCATCAGCACCATACAGCCCAATCATCAACAGCGTGCTCGCGCCAGCAGCCAGGATTGTCGCAAACAAAAACCCACCAGCACGAAAGATGCGCATTCCAAAGGCGAATAGCACTGGCCAAACCAGATAGAACTGCTCTTCGACCGCCAGCGACCACAGGTGCTGGAGTAGCGAGGGCCGGCCAAGCGGATCGAAGTATGACTGGCCTCCCAGCACGAGCTGCCAGTTCATGACATACAGCAGCGCCGCCAGCATTTCCACGCCCAGCGCACGCAGCTCAGTTGGAAAGCGGATGGCGCAGGCTAGCAGCGTCGCGATCAGTACGGCGAACAGTGCTGGTAGCAGGCGGCGAGCGCGGCGCAGCCAGAACGAGCGCAGGTCGATCCCGCCGTGCTGCTGCCATTCAGCCAACAGCAGCGCGGTAATCAGAAAGCCGCTGATCACAAAAAACGATTCAACGCCAAGAAAGCCGCCCGCTAATGGGTAGCCGGCGTGATACACCAGCACACTCAACACGGCCAGCGCACGCAAGCCGTCAAGCCCTGGAAGGTAATCCAGCTGAACGCGACGATGCTGTGCTAATTCTGTGTTCCCCGCATCACCGCTCATCACACCAACCCCCTGAAACGCCAAAATCTACAAAATCTTAAAGCTATAGGACTTACGCAGTTGGCGGTTCCTGCCTGCGGCAGCACGGAAGCTCTATCTTTTTTGTTTCGGTTTTTGCGCAAAGCGCCAAAAACCGAAACAATTATTCGTTAGTTCCTTGCCCGCCGCAGGCGAAATGAACGCGCTTGGGCAACTGCGTGAATCCTAAGCTATATGGAACCGCTATCTTTTTGGTTCGCATGGTGGCACAATGCGCCACCATGCGAACCAATAGTAGGTATTTTCCTTGCCCTGCGCAGGAGAAACGACAGACCTCGGGTAACTGCGTGAATCCTGAGCTATTTCTACCTGCATGTGAGCAATACGCGAACGAAGAAAAAAAGTATTCATTTAGGCCTTACGCAGTTGGCGACTTTCGCCTGCGGCAGCATGGAACAGCTAGCTTTTTTGTTTCGTTGTGTGGTGCTTTCCACTAAACAACGAAACAAGTATGCGTTACTTCCTTGCCCGCCGCAGGCGAGACGAACGCGCTTGGGCAACTGCGTATCCTAAATAAGATAGAAGACCGTTAGCGATCGAGCATGCGCCACACATCTTCGGCGCGAATGGGCAGCTCGGTCAGTCGCGCGCCGGTAGCATCGCGGATGGCATTGGCATAGGCCGCCGCCCCCGCTGTGATTGGCGGCTCACCCACGCCGCGCACGCCAAACTGGTTCAGCGCCGAGCGGTTCTCGACAATCACACTCTCGATCACCGGACTCGTCTCGAATTTGGGAATGTCGTAGTCCATGAAACTGGCGGTCAGCAGTTGGCCGCGTTCGTCATAGCGCATGGCCTCGCCCATGCCCCAGCCAAGCCCCTGGAGTGCGCCGCCCTGAATTTGGCCGTCGACCAGTAACGGGTTGAGCGCAAAGCCCACGTCCTGCACGGCCACATAGCGCAGCGGTGTGACCACGCCGGTCTCGGCGTCGACCCGCACCCGCACCAGGTGCGCGACAAAGCCCGGCGCACTCTTTTCCAGCGCCGAGCGGCCCTCGCCGACAATCGGCCCAGGCCCGCCGCCGGTGCTTTCGGCCTTGCTGGCCAGCTCGCCAATCGCGATCGCCCGGCCCGGCACGCCTTTGACCTGCACCGCGCCGTCGACCAGTTCTAAATCCTCGATGCTGGCCTCGAACTGCTGCGAGGCCATCTCAAGCAGTTGGCGCTTGACTGAATCTGCCGCACGCGCCACCGCCGCCGAAACCGTGTAGGTGGTCTGGCTGCCGCCCGATGGCCCAGCGAACGGGCCGCTGTGCGTGTCGCCCTGGATCAGCTCGACCATATCCGGCGGCACCTGCAGAATCTCGGCCGCTACCAGCACCAGCGCGGAGTTCACGCCTGAGATATCGACCGATCCAACATGCACCCGCACGGTGCCATCGGTATCGACCCGGCAGACCGCAGATGCTGGCGAACTACCGCCCGGCCAGCCACCCACCGCGATACCCACACCCTCGCGTGAACCTTGGGGCGTGGGGCGTGGGGCTTGCGCCGTGCTAGCCTCAAGTCCCACATCCCTAGCCTCGCGATACGCCGGGTGGTCGCGCAACGTTTCCAGCACCTGGCGCAGCCCAATATCTGGCCACGGCTTGTTCGCGCCGGTCAAATCGCCGGCCTCGACCGCGTTCAATAGCCGAAACTCAATCGGATCCATGCCCAGGCCGCGCGCCAACTCGTCGATATTCGATTCAAGCGCAAAGGTAGCCTGCGGCGCGCCAGGCGCACGATACGCACCAGCCTGCGGCTTGTTGGTCAGCACTTCGAAAATATCGATCTGGACATGCTCGCACTTGTAATAGCCGCCGATCAGCATGCCGACAATGCCGCCAAGCGCAAAGGGCAGCGCACCGTTATCCAAAACCACATGGGCTTTGAGTGCGGTCAATCGGCCGTCGGCGCTGGCCCCAGTACTCAGCGTGATCACGCTGCCAGGCGAGGGCGTGGTGGTCAGAAAATCCTCGCTGCGGGTCAGCACCAGGCGCACTGGCTGGCCGAGTGTCAGCGCCACCGCCGCCACCAGCGGGTCGATGATTCCGTACTTGGCACCAAACCCACCGCCGACTGTCATCGGCACCACGCGCACTTTCGCGCGCGGCAGGCCGATCAGGCGGGCCACTTCGTCGCGCACCATGAACTGGCCTTGTGTGCTGGTATAAATCGTCAGGCCGTCGCCAAGCGGGTCGGGATCGGCAGTTGCAGCGTGTGGCTCGAGGTAGGCCTGATGAACTGGCACGGTCGTGTAGGTGCGCTCGATCACCAGATCAGCCTCGCGCAATGCTTGCTCCACATCGCCCCGGCTGTGATGGGTTTCCTCGTGAACATTAGGCGAGGCGCTCTGGTGCTCGTCGGACTGCTTGCCGACAGCGGCGTGCGCGGACGTCAGATCGACGCCCTCCTTCGGCACGCCGTGCGGCCAGATCGCCGCCGCGCCCGCCTGCATGGCCGCCAATGCATCGACGCTAGCTGGCAGCGGCGTGTACTCGATCAGCACAGCGTCCGCACCATCTTGCGCCGCTCCCTCATTCTCGGCCACCACCACCACCACCGGCTGGCCACGAAAGACGACCTTTTCCTTGGCCAGAATCGCGCTGTTGCGCGAAACGATCGCGCGATCGCGGCTGGGCAGATCTTCGGCACGCAGCACCGCGACCACACCGGGAACCGCCAGTGCTAACGCCGTGTCGATGCTGGTGATCTCGGCGTGGGCGTAGGGGCTGAGCACCGGGCGGGCGTGTAGCATCCCGGCCAGGCGCAGATCGCCGGCGTAGCGGGCGCGGCCGGTCACCTTTTCGGCCCCATCGATCAGCTTGCGCGGCTGGCCGAGATACGTGTAGGCTGGTTTGTCAGTTGTCATTTCCCCCCCGGATCACAATTCAACGTGAAATTGAAGCGACACAAGCAATAATAATACATGAGCAACAATTAAGCCAAAAGCCGCCGTCGCCCATGGCGACGGCTGTAGACGCGGGGCTCGCCCCCGCCGTTCCGGGGCGTGGTGCCGGCCCCACCGTGATACAATAATATCCATAAATATCCATAGTTGTTCTGCCAGTGTAATGGAGCGATACAATGACTCTGCACGCTTTGGAGATGCAAATCGATCGACTCAGCCAACCTGATAAAGCTCGTGTACTTGGGCGTCTGGCGCTCGACCTGACCCACCGCTGGCCAGGTATCGAAAAAACTGCGGGCGTGCAAGGTGGCGATGCGTGCATCGTTCGCACACGCATTCCCATCTGGACGCTCGAATCCTACCGGCGGCTGTGATGGAACAATGAGCAAATTCTAGCGAACTTTCCGACGCTTCGCTCCGACGATCTGTTCTACGC
>JACMIM010000338.1 GCA_014381165.1 Roseiflexaceae bacterium | reverse complement strand
CCGCCCGAATTTTATTCCCGGCGCTGAAGCGCCGGGCTATTGGGTCGTAACTACTGACCTCTAAATATTCCAGTAGCATCGCCGCGCAGCCGATCGCCGCCAGCGGGTTGGCGACGCTACGGCCTGCGATATCGGGGGCTGCGCCGTGGACAGGCTCGAACAGCGCATGGCGTTCGCCCAGGTTTGCACTGGTCGCCATGCCCATTCCACCGCCCCAGTAGCAGGCAATATCGGATAAAATATCGCCGAATAAGTTGGTCGTTACAACCACGTCGAAACGCTCGGGCCACTGCACCAACTGGAGCGCCGCCGTATCGACGAGCAGTTCATCGCACTGCACATCGGGGTATTCCGCCGCCACCTCCAACCCCACGCGCCGGAACAGCCCGCAGGTTTCGCGCAGCACATTGGCCTTGTGAACAAGCGTGACCCGTGGGGCTGGGGGCTGGGGGCTGGCTGCTGGGGTATCCGAGCGGGTGACCCAGCCCCCAGCCCCCAGCCCCTGTTCGGCTCTTGTTCTCGCCAGCTCGAACGCCGCCCGCACGATCCGCTCGCTGGCCCGCCGCGTGATCACCCGTTCAGCGATCGCCGTCTCGCCACCGTCCTCTACCCGCTCGCGGCCCGCGTACAGGCCCTCGGTGTTCTCGCGCACGATCACGAGGTTGAGCGTCCGGTTTTGGGGGTTAGGCTGTAGGAGTTGATGAGTATTGCTGGCTAACCCCTGATCCCTGACCCCTAACCCCTCGACTGGCCGTATGTTCGCATACAAGTCCAGCGCTCGCCGCAGCCCCACAATTGGGCTTTTGTAGCCTGGAACTGGCTGGCTCGGCGAGCCGACTGCGCCAAACAGAATCGCGTCGGCCCCACGCGCGGCCTGAAGCGTGGCCTCTGGCAGTGCCGCGCCAGTGCGCTGAAATGTGCCCCAGCCAGCGGCGGCCTCGGTAAACTCTAACGGCAGCCCGGTGGCGCGCAGCACTGCCACCGCCGCCGCTGTCACCTCGGGGCCAATGCCATCGCCCGGGATGACAACAATGCGGAAGGGCATGTGCGCTGTCATGCATGCTCCTGTAGTAATAGTTTGAAATCCGCAACTGAACCGCCCAGCGAGACTGCGACGATGCCCGGTAGACCCGCAACCGCATCAGCAACCCGTTGTGCCTGTTCATCTTAATCTCTTATCACCTTGTCACCTTGTCACCTTAATCTCTTCAGGACTTTCGCTTATGGTGTCTTCTTCGCCTGCGGCGGGCATGGATTTGATTTTTCTGTGGTAGTTTTTTGCGCTGCGGCGCAAAAAACTACCACAGAAAACGTATATCTTGGTAGCAAGCGAAAGTCCTGCTCTTGTCACCTTGTCACCTTGTCACCCGGCCTGCCCAGGAAACCGACCGTGCTGTTTATAATATGGCACAATCCCGCCTGCTGCCCAGACCTCGCGCAGAAACGCGGGCGGCGGCGGCAGCTGGATCGTCTGGCCGTTGGCGACGATCACGCCCTCGTTCAAATGCGTCTCGACCTGCTGGCCGTCGTGGAGCACACTTGTCAAATCGGCCTCGAAGCAGGGAATACCTAAGTTCAGCGCGTTACGGTAGAAAATCCGCGCAAACAGCGGCGCGATGATCGCCCCCACCTCGACCATCTTTAGCGCCAGTGGCGCATACTCGCGCGACGACCCGCAGCCGAAGTTCGGCCCCGCCACCAGTAGGTCGCCTGGCTGTACCATCGCGGCGAACTCAGGCCGCGCCTCCACGAACGGGTAGTTACGCAGCGCCGCCTCGTCCTTTAACATATAGGGTGCGTAGCGGCCTGGCACAATCTGGTCGGTGTTCACATGAGCGCCAAACATCCATACGCGAGCCATGAGGTTGTCCTTTGTCCGTCGTTAGATAGCGCCGTTACAGCAGGCTCGCCATCGACAGCACGCCAAATCCAAGAATGATTAGCCCTGACAGTCTGTTGACCCACACCATCGCGCGGGTGTCGAAGCGCGCACGTAGCAAGCTTACGCCAACGCTGAGCAGCAGCCACCACAGCGCAGAGCCAAGCGACACGCCGGCCACCAGTTGCACACCGGCTGCAGTGCCGCCGACACCATTGAACAAACCCAGGCTGGCAAAGATTGCGCTGAACAGCACAATCGAGGCCGGGTTGGTCAGCGTCAACACAAAAGTCGAGGCGTATGCGCCCAGCAGACCGCCGCCGCTCGTTCTGGCCGACGCATCGACCGGTTTAGCCAGCAAGGTTTTGCTGCCCAGGTAACACAGAAACGCGCCGCCGAACAGCCTGATCCAGCTCTGCTGCTCGACCAAAAACCCCGATAGAAATACCAGCCCAAAGCCCGCGATCGCGCCGAACACTGCATCGGCTGTGGCCGCGCCTAGGCCGGTTGCCACCCCCGCTGCTCGCCCGTCGGCCAGCGTGCGCCGGATGCACAGCACACCGATCGGTCCAACCGGCGCGGCGATGCTGAAGCCAATCAGTAAGCCCTGAAATAGCACTGGCGCGTCCATACTTTTCCTGCATTTTCTACCACATGTTTCCTACACTTTTACCACGAAGCACACGAAGAGCACAGAAGGCCAGAAAAGCTGTTCTTCGCTTGTGCTGTTCTTAACTTCTCTGCTTCATCTTCGTGTACTTCGTGTACTTCGTGTGCTTCGTGGTTGTATGAGTTCCGCTCTTCGTGTGCTTCGTGGTTACACGAGTTCCGCCGGATGCGCAATGTACCCAGCCAACGCGGTCGCCGCCGCCACCTCCGGCGAGCCAAGGTAAATCTGGGCCTCTGGCGAACCCATGCGCCCGCGGAAATTGCGGTTGCCAGTGAACAGGCAGGTCTCGCCAGGGGCCAGCACGCCCATGTGCCTGCCAATGCATGCGCCGCAGCCAGGCGTGCCGATCGCCGCGCCCGCGGCGATCAGCGTGGCCAGCGTGCCATCCTCGGTCGCGCGCAGCAGCGCCTCCGACGAAGTCGGCACGACGATCATGCGCACGCCAGGGGCTATTTTGCGGCCCTTCATCAGCCGCGCCGCCGCCGCCATATGCTCGTGATGGCCGTTTGTGCAGGTGCCCAGGTAGACCACATCCACCTCGACCCGGCCAAGTGCGCTCAGGTCGACCACAGTATCGACCTGATGTGGAACACTAATCTGCGGCTCCAGCACACTCAGGTCGATCTCGACCACACGGCTGTAGGTCGCCCGCGCTTCGACCCGCAGCCACTCCGGCATCTGGTAGCCGTGCTGCGCCATGTGCGCCTCGATTGCCGCGCCAGTTGGCACCACAATTCCGGCCTTGCCGCCCACCTCGATCGAGAGCGTGGCCAGCGTCATGCGCTCGCCCAGCGAAAGCTCATCCAGGCCATGCCACTCCACCGACTGGTAGGTCGCGCCGTCCGCCCCGATCTCGCGGGCTACCTTCAATCCTAGGTCTTTGGCGCTGACGCCGGGGCGCATGTGGCCATGGGCCTGCACCCGCACCGTTTCGGGCACGCGCAGCCAGGTGCGCCCCGTCGCCAGTGCCAACGCGATATCGGTAGTGCCCATGCCGGTGCCGAACGCGCCGACCGTGCCATAGCCGGTCGAGTGCGAATCGCTGCCGACAATCACCATGCCAGGGCGAGCCAGCCCTTCCTCGACCAGTACCGGGTGCGAGATACCGCGCCCAACATCGAAGAAGTGGCGAATACCCTGCTGCCTGACCCAGCGCCGCAAATTGGCCTGGTGTTCGGCGTTCTGAATCGTGGCGGCGGGCGCAACATGGTCGATCACCACCGCCACCCGTTCAGGATCGAACACCCGCTCGGCCCCAAGCTCGCTGTGCAACACCTTGATAATACTCGGCGAAATGCTGTCGTGCATCATCACTAGGTCGATGGCGACAACCGCATTCTCGCCGGCGCGCACCGGGCGTCCAGCCGCGCGCGAGATGATCTGCTCTGCCAGTGTTTGTGCCATTCTGAAGGCTCCTGTGCTAGCGGCGCTGCGCGCTGTTGCGCTGGAGCCAGTACGATCGCAGCGAAACAGGCGAACCAAAGCTCTGGCGATGCCGGCGATGGCGCGATGCTGGCCAGTGCCGAGGGGGGGGTGGAAAGTGCAGCGAAGAACAGTGATCGCGCAGGGGAATACGCGGCTCGAACACAATCTTGCGGAAGCGGGCTGGAGCGGGTTGCAACAGGGTGGCGCTTCGCGAAGCCGATAGCACATGCGAAAGCAATGCTGTGGGCGAAACGTGTATCAGCACAGCAGGGCTTATGCTGAATGCCGCAGCAGAAGGGCTATTCAAAGACATGTTCTCGCCTCCATTGCACATACACAATCGGCCGAATACGCGCGAACTGGTTGTTGATTACACATGCTGATTTCTGCTGCTTCATCGCGATCCCCCTACCTCTGCTCGCAAGGTACAAAAAAAACCCGCCTCCACCGTAATCTGGTGAAGCGGGCCTGTCTAGTGCGCATTCGCGGGACAAGCAAGCTAACCAGACCGTGAGGCCGGCTTTTTGCCCTGCTTGCTCTGCTGTAGCGAACTGAAGCGCATGAGTTTCCTACATTCTTAACTGGTTGACGCGAGTATAGCACCGCTTTTCAGCCTCGTCAAGTACGAAAACAGCTCCAAACATCTGGCTATCCCAATAGCCCGGCGCTTCAGCGCCGGGTAGGAGCAACGCCACATGTGTCCTTCCCAATAGCCCGGCGCTTCAGCGCCGGGTAGGAGCAACGCCGAATGTGTCCTTCCCAGCGCTACGGATGCACCCGCCACACCTCAATCATCGGCCAGCCGTCGCGCCTGATCGAAACGTTCACCGTCTCGGCGCGCAGCCCGGCAGCTTCAACCGCGTCAAGAAAGGCCTGGCGGCGCGGGAATGCCTCTTGATTCGCGGCGTGGAGCAGAAATAGCTCGCCGCGGCCAAAGCGGGCTCGCAACTGTGCGGCGTAGTCCGCTGGCGGCTCTGGTGTAAAGCCAAAGTACTCATCGACCCGCTTCTGACCATCCGTGAAATACTCCACCTGCGCTGCTAGCCCCCAATCAAGTGCAACAATCGGCTCCGGGCGCGCCGCCAGGAAACGGCTGACATCACCGATCGCCGACGAATGAAACGACAACCCGCCGGTCAGCCGCAGCGCATCGAGATAGTGCGCACTCGTCCAAGCGTGGCTAGCGACCACCAGCGCCAGCGCCACCATCACGCCCCATCGCAGCCAGCTACCACGATACGCTGGCTGGCCACCCGACTGCAGTAGCTGGCCACCCGGCTGCAGTAGCTGGCCCCCCGACTGCAGTAGCTGGCCGCCCGGCTGCAGGAGCTGGCCACCCGGCTGCAGTAGCTGGCCACCCGGCTGCAGTAGCTGGCCACCCGGCTGCAGT
>JACMIM010000337.1 GCA_014381165.1 Roseiflexaceae bacterium | reverse complement strand
GCGCGAGGCGACGGCGCTAGCCCAGGCCGAGCTGCTCTACCTGCTGCGCGACAGCACGGCGGAAAGCTTGGTGCGTGCATGGCAGACCACCGGCATTCGCGCCGAAATCGGCACGGCCGATCTGATCGTCGCGCTCGATCTGCTTGACAGCTTGCCACGCATTAGCGCGCCGCTCCTGCTAATCTATGGCGGGCGCGATGCAATTGTCAAGCCGGTTCAGGCCCACCAGGTTGCGGCGGCCCGTCCCACCGGAGCGCGTTTCGTCCTGCTGCCGGGCGCAAGCCACCTTTCACTGCAGGTTTCGCCACGCGCCCTCGGCGAATTGCGCGCCTGGTTCGAGCAACTTTAGCCACGAAGCCACGAAGGCACGAAGATCAAAAAGATCTTCGTGCCTTCGTGGCTTCGTGGCATAATTTTAGGTTCTAACGCGGGGGTGCGGCCGATTCGAGGATGGTGTCGATAAAGCCGTAGTCGACTGCCTGCTGCGGAGTCATATAGCGGTCGCGGCTGAAGTCGCGGTCGATCTCCTCGACGGTGCGCCCGGTGTGGTAGGCCATGATATCGTTGCCGACGCGCTGAATGCGCAGCAACTCGCGCACCATGCGCTCGACATCGGGGGCATCGCCCTCGACACCGCCGCCGGCTGGGTGGAAGTGGATGGTCGAGTGGGGCAGCGCGAACCGCTTGCCTTTCGACCCTCCAGCCAGGAGCACCGTGGCCATGCTGCCAGCGCGGCCAATGCAAACGGTGTTCACATCCGGCGAGATCAGCTGCATGGTGTCGTAGATCGCCAGGCCATCGCGCACGCTGCCGCCGGGGCTGTTGATGTAGAACCACACGTCGCGCTCGGGGTCGTTATGCTGAAGAAACAGTAGCTGCGCCACCACCGAGGAGGCGACCTCCTCGTCGATCGGCGTTCCAAGCAGAATCACCCGCTCCTGAAGCAGGCGCGAGTAAATATCCCACGCACGCTCACCGCGCGGCGTTCGTTCGACAATTGTTGGCACAGGTATCGAGGGCATAACCAGACTCCTTGCTACGACCGCTTCCAGGATAGTATAGCACATCGATACGGTATGGCCCGTCCCGCAGATGTGACGTAAACTTTTGCCCACCACCACGGCCAGCGGATGAATCCGGCGTCTGATACGTCAAAACGTGCTGAAGCGCGTTCAACCGCGTCCAACGCGCTTTGCATCGCAGCAGCGGGTTTTAACCCGCCTGCACCCGTTGCGCGCGCAAAACGATACGCTGCGCCCCTTACAGCAGCCCGCCGTGTCCAAGCTCGATGATATCGCTGCGGGTGACAAGTTCGCCCGTGAGCAGGCGCGGCAGCAGGACATCGACGATGTTGACGTTGCGCGAGCGCACACAGCCTGGTGCGCCTAGAATGGCAACAGTCTTGCCGGCGCGCTCCAGGTAGGCCAGCAGCAGCAGATTCCCCGGCTCGACCGGCGCGCCATAGTGTTCGATGCGCCCGCCGGCCAGCCGGATCGCGCGCGGCGTCACGTCGTCGCGGTCCATAATCGAGGTCTCGCCGGCGACGATGATCAGCGCCGGATTCGCCTCAAGCGCGGCCAGGATTGCCGCAGCTACGACGTACTCGTCGGCGGCGGCATAGCGCGGCGTTTGCACATATGAGCCAAGCTCGGCCACGCGCTGCTCGATCGCTGGGTACACGCCGTCCGCGATGCGCTCGCGGGCAGCGCCGCTACCCACGAGAACGACTGCCACTCGTTGGCTGTGCAGCGGCCTGAGCGCCACGATCGGCGTGTGGGCTTGCCCAATCGCGGCGACCTCGGCCAGCGCTGCTTGTGGAATGGCGAATGGAATAATCTTAATAGTTGCCAGCCGCGCCCCTGCCGCCGCGCGCGTGTGACTACGCAGCGTTGCCACCGTGACGCCGTCGATGCCATTCATACGCAGCAGCCCGGCTGCGTCGATCTGCACAACCCCGGCGGCTTCGGCAAACAAGTTGACGCGGCTAGCGGCCGGCGCGCTGGCCCGCACATGTGCGCCCATGATTGCAGCGGCCACCTGCCGCGCCGCCTCGTCCTCGTGGACATCACCCGGCTCGAACACGGCCACCGGCACAGCCTCGACCCCAAGCTCGCGCAGGGTCGCCACATCGCCAGCGCCGATTTTGCGGCCTTTGTGCAGGGCTTTACGCCCCTGCTGGTCGGCGATATTGTGGCGTAGGATATGCCCCACAGCCTGCTCTGGCGACAGCGTTGTCTGATACATAGGGTGGTAGATTCAAAATTCTAGCTGTTGGATACGCTGGTAGTCCTCGGGCGTGTCGATGTCTTCCAGTGGCCTGAGCTGTGCGAATGGCAGCAGCAGCACGCGCTCCTGGTTGGCCTGAATAATTGCGCGTGCCCCCTGATCGCCCTGAACTTCGCGAAGCTCTTGAAAGACGCGCTGGTCGAATAGCACTGGGTTGCCACGCTGGCCGCCAAAGCTAGGCGCAACAATCTGCGCGCTGGATTCACGCCAAGCTTGCACCAGCGCGTCGATGATCTGCACGCCGACGAACGGTTGGTCGCCCAGCAGCACCAGCGCTGCCTCGATTTCAGCTGGCAGCGCGGCGATACCGGCGTGCAGCGAACTGGCCTGGCCGGTCGCGTAGGCGGCGTTAAGAACCACCCGCACGGGCAGCCCGTCGAGCGTTGCGGCAACACGCTGGCCCGCCGCACCTACCACCACCACAACGGAATCGAGCCGTGCGCTCAACGCCACGCTGGCGACCGCGCGCACCAACGGCTGCCCACCCCAGTCGAGCAGTTGCTTGGGCTGGCCCATGCGCGAGGACGCGCCAGCGGCGAGAATAATGGCGGCAACAGACATACAACAGTTCCAAACGAATGGTGAACGCGCGAAAGCGCACGGGGATTTGGGATGCAGCCCCAGAAAAATCCTGCTCTAACTTTATAATGATGGAGAACGCAGCATACAAACTGCTGGCAGTTTGTATGCTGCGTTCTCCATCATTATAAAGTTAG
>JACMIM010000336.1 GCA_014381165.1 Roseiflexaceae bacterium | reverse complement strand
TGCGCCCCCAAACCCCTGCTCAAGCGCCGCGCAGAAACGCGCTACAATAGGGCGTAGAACCCACCCTAGCGGAGCAAGCGTTATGCGAGCATTTTTCCCCGGGCGCGGCCTGCGCTCACGGGCGCGCAGCTGGACAGCACTGGCATTGCTGGCACTCCTGGCCAGTTGTGCGCCAGGCCAGGCCACACCGACTGCGCAGCCCACTCCCCCCGAGCTGTCGATCACGCCGACCGCCGATGCCAGCGTGCCAACTGAAGCCGTGCCGATTGTGGTCGACGAGCCGCTGGCCGGTATGCTGATCGCCAGCCCACAGCGATTACGTGGCCGGCTCGCCGTTGTGCCGCCCGCAGGCGGGCTGATCTACCGCCTTCTCGACGCCGAGAATTTTGTGCTCGCGACTGGCTCGGTGCAAACCCAGGGCGAAGTTGGCCAGACCGGCAGCTTTGAGGCCCAGGTGGCCTACACCGCGCTGGGCGACTCGCCGGGGATGCTCCAGCTCGTCCAGCGCAACGACCTGGCAGGCCCAGTCAGCGCACTTGGCTCGCAGATTATCCTCATTACTGAGAATGTGACCACGCCGCCCACCGCCGAGGGCATGGTTTCGACTGGCACACCAGGGGCCAGCCCAACACCCGACCTGCCGCTGCCGCCAAGCCCGCTGCCACTGACGCCCACGCCGCTGCCAACCGTCATCCCGCAAGGCCAAACTATCAGTATCACGTCGCCGCCGCCTGGCACGCAAGTTGGCAGCCCCATGACAGTGGCCGGTACGACCAGCCTATTTCCGTTCAGCGGCAACCTCGATTACCGCTTTGTGGATGCCGCGAACAACCAGATCGGCCAGGGTTCGTTTCCGGTCGGCGCAGCCGGCCAACCCACTAGCTTCACCGCCGAATTACGCTTCAACCCGCCACCTGGCGGCGGTGCGATTCGGCTCGATCTGTACGATCAGGACAATACGACTGGGCAGGTCGCCGCGTTCTCCTCATTAAGCCTGACGGTCGCCGCCCCGCAGCCGACCGCCGGGGCACAGCAGATCAGCATCACCTCGCCGCCGCCAAATACAACCGTTGGTAGCCCGGTGGTGATCACTGGCGGCAGCACGCGCTTTCCAGCCAATGGCAGCCTCACGTGGCGCATGACCGACCAGGCCGGCAATCAGCTTGGCGTCGGCTCGTTCGCGGTCAGCGGCAGCATCGGCCAGCCATCGAGCTTCACGACCTCACTGATTTTCAACCAACCACCGGGCGGTGGGCCGATCCGGCTGGAGCTGTCCGACCGCGACGCCACTACTGGCCAGACGATCGCTATCAGCACGCTGGACATGCTGGTGGCTGGGCTGCCCACGCCGGTGCCGCAGCAGTCGATCAGGATCAGTTCGCCGCCGCCTGGTACGCAGGTCGGCAGCCCGCTGACGATCACCGGCAGCACGGTCAACTTTCCAGCAAATGGCAACTTGGGCTACCGCATCTTCGACGCTGCCGACCAGCAGATCGGCGTCGGCGCGTTTCCGGTGGCTGGCACGCCCGGTCAGGCGGCAAGCTTCACCGGCCAGCTCAACTTTGCGCTGCCACTCGGCGGTGGCGACATCCGCGTCGAGCTGCTCGACCGCGACGACGTAAGTGGTAATGTGTTGGCCAGCAGCAGCGTGGCCCTGCGGGTCGCGCCGCCGCCAGTGATTCAGCCGCCCGTCCCGCCGACGCCCATCCCGCCGACAATCGCACCTGTGACGCCAGCACCGCCAACAGTGGGCCAACAGGAAATCCAGGTGACAACACCGGTCTCAGGTACCACTGTCAGTGCGCCGCTGGCGATCGCTGGCACGCTTGCGCTGCCACCGCAGGATGGCAATCTGTTCTACAGTGTGCGCGATGCGGCAGGAGTCGAGCTGGGGTCAGGCACATTCAATGTCTTGTCGGTGGGCAACGGGTCGATCCCGTTCGCGGCGACGCTGCAATTCACAGCGCCGCCCGCCGGGACGCTGATTCGGATCGAGCTGGTCGATCAAAGCGAGCGCGAGCGTGTGGCACCCCGCGCCCGCACCGAGGTGCGCTACACATTTCAGCCGTCGGGCACGCCGCGCTAGAATCTGTTTTCACCACCAACACACCAAGATAACCAATAGAGAACTGAGATAGACAGTGGATTTGTTTGTTGTACTTTTTTTGGCTTCGCCAGAAAAAGTACAACAAACTATACACCATTTATTCAATCCTTCTACAAATATCTTAGTGTCTTGGTGGTAAACGTATTTATTGCGAAATTTTGGAAATAACCTCGCGCCAGACTGGGTCGAGTTCGCCGGGGGCGTAAGGCAAGTAGGGTGTGATACGGTCGAGCACACCATCATAGCGAGTTTTGAGCGCAGCCCCCAGCTGATCGAAGGGCGCGACCACCGCGAAGCTGGCGATCATGTCGTCGCTGACCAGTGCGCCCATTTCGCCCCAACGCTTGGCTGCCGCCATGCGCGAGAGTTCTTCGCCGATATCCTGCCAGCCGTGGGTTTCCAGCACAATTCGGTAGGAGGGCGTCGAGGCGTAGAAGGCGATCTGCTCGCGCACCGCCGCGCGCATGCCGTCCATGGTCTGCTCGTTCGGCCCACTGACCACGAACACCGCGCTGACCAGTTCGAGGTCGGCCAGGCTGCGGCCAGCGCCCTGCGCACCGGCGGCGACCTGCGGGCGCACGATCTCGTTCAGGTACTTGATTGTGTGGAAGGGATGGGCGTGGAAGCCCTCGCAGGCTTCGCCAGCCAGCCGCGCCAGCCCCTCGTTGACGCCGGCGATATACACTGGAATGCGTGGGTGCTCGATTGGGCCGGGACTAAAGAACGGCGTCATGAGCGTGTGACGGTAGAACTGGCCCTCATAGTTCAACTTGCCGCCAGTCTGCCAAGCCCCCCAGATCGCCCGCAACGCGCCGATGTACTCGCGCAGCCGTGCGACCGGCTGGCCCCACTCCATGCCATAGCGCCGCTCGATGTGCGCCTTGACCTGCGTGCCCAGGCCAAGCAGAAAGCGCCCGCCGGACAGCGCCTGCAAATCCCAGGCGGCCTGTGCTACCACCATCGGGCTGCGGGCGAACGCGATCGCTACCGCTGTGCCGAGCTGCACGCGCTCGGTGTGTTCAGCCGCCAGCACCAGCGGTAGAAAGGCATTGTGCTGTGTTTCCGGCGTCCAGATCGCGCCAAAACCCAGCTGGTCGGCAGCGCGTGCCACCGCCGGAATATCGCGCAGATGTTGAGTATCGACGGCCAGTGTCGCATCGAGCTTCATCGAGCAATCCTTGTTACCCATTCAGGCGGAGGGGCGGGTTTGAAAGCGGAGGCGGCGGGTTTCAAAGCGGAGGCGGCGGGTTTCAAAGCGGAGGCGGCGGGTTTGAAAGCGGAGGCGGCGGGTTTGAAAGCGGAGGCGGCGGGTTTGAAACCTGCCCCTCCTAGATGACGATTTCGCGGCCCTCGGCGGCGCTGCGGTAGGCCGCGTCGATCACCTGGTTGCGGCGTAGGCCGTCTTCGGCGCTGGGAATGGCCGGTGTGCCCTCGCGCACGGCGGCGACAAAGCGACGGATGACTTCTAGGTGGCCGTTACCAGCCGGGATTTTTGGCGTCAAATCGGTCGGCACACCATTTATATCGCCGAACAGGCGCACGGTATCGACATTGGTATAGTTGCGCACCATCATCTCCACGCCGCCCTCGCTGCCATACAGCGTCACGCCGAAATCGTCGCTTGCCGCGCTGTGGGTAGCCCAGCTGGCCTCCAGCAGCAGCGTGGCCCCGCCTTCCAGCCGAATAAACGCGCTGGCCAGGTCTTCGACCTCATACGGCAGGCGCTCATCGGTAAACTGGGCTAGCCGCCCGCCCCAGCCCCAGCCCTTCTGGCCGCGTGGGCCAAATTCGGCGTAGGTGCTGGCGCTCACCGCCAGCGGGCGTGGCTCGCCCATCAGAAACATGGCGATATCGAGCACATGCACGCCCAGATCGACCATCGGCCCGCCGCCCGCCTGCTGCTTGCTGACAAACCAACTGCCCAGGCGCGGGATGCCAGTGCGGCGCATCCAATGCGCTTTGGCATAGTAGACACGGCCCAGCGCGCCGGAATCGATATACTGCTTGATCCAGATCACATCGCTGCGGTGGCGCTTGTCGAAGCTGACCATCAGGACGCGATCGTGGCCCTTGGCCGCGTCTACTATCCGAGCGGCGTCGGCGGCGTCGCGGGCCAGCGGCTTTTCGACCAGCACATGCTTGCCTGCCGCCAGTGCGGCCAGCGCAACCGGCGCATGCAGATGGTTGGGCATGCAGATACTGACCGCGTCGATATCGGGCGCAGCTAGCAGATGCTCGTACTCGCGGTAGGTGCGCGGCACCTTGTACTCGGCGGCGACCCGCATCACTCGGTCGTCGTCCAGCCCGGCCACGGCAATTATCTCGGCTTCGGGAATCTGTGCGTAGGACGCTAGGTGAATCGCGCCGACCCCGGCTCCGATCACCCCAACGCGAAGGCGCTCGCTAGACATTGAGTGTGCTCCGTGCATCAGAATGAGCGTCAAACGAAAGCTGTACGCAAGCGTCCTTGCGCTTGCGCGGCCATCATACCACGATTCCGAGCAGGAACCACGAAGACGCGAAGTTGTCTACCGCTTGCTCCACTCCTGCACCCCCTTACCCCTCTCCCCGCTGGGAGAGGGGTAAGGGGATGAGGAGATTAAAGCCATTGCACGCTGCTAGAACACTTTCGTTTTGTGGCCTTCGTGTCTTCGTGTCTTCGTGGTTAATTGAGTTATCTGTTTGCTGGGCGCGTATACTTGCCGCTGAGTGCGACCAGCACCAGATCGAAGATCAGCAGGAATAGCCCCTGCACAATAATCCCCACGCCCGTGCCTGCCCGCCCCGGCTTGCCGCGCGCCGAGCGCAGCGCCGCCGTACCGCCGGCCAGATAGCCCAGGTCAAGCAGCGCGTTAACCGCTACCACCACGCGGAAGCGCCCGCCAGAAGCCGCCGGGTCGTCGCCTTGGGCGAGGCTCTTGAGCGCGCCGCGTAGGCCAAACACCGCGATCACGGCATTGATCGCGCCCCAGGAAAGCGCCTGAAGACCGAATTGGCGCAGAAACGGCTGCCTGCCAAACAGTGAAGCCACGCCCAGGCCAATGTTGCTGACACCCCAGACCAGCAGCGCCCAGCCGACAAGCCGCTGAAAGAAGAAGAATTCACGAGTTGTACGTGGTTGTGTCGTGTGCATGGTCGCTCCT
>JACMIM010000335.1 GCA_014381165.1 Roseiflexaceae bacterium | reverse complement strand
GCGCCAGCAGGGCCTGCGCCCAACGCCGCGCTGGTTGCTCGCGTGTTCGGCGGTGAAATAGCCACAGCGCTAGGGCTAGCAGCGGCGGCGGGGCAACCAGCCAGAGGCCTTCCAGCGGAGCTAGCAGTGGCAGCAGCGCCAGCATGGCGTAGCCGATCTGGCGTGTGCGCAGCGCCAGCGCCAGCTGTGGTGGCGCTGGCGTAGCAAACGCGCCGAGGCCGATCACTGCCGGCAATGCCAGCACCAGCGCTGCTGCGCCTGCCCAGTGTGTCAATGCAAGCTCGGGCTGCACCGGCACCAGCGCCAGTTGTGCCAGCTCCAGCGAGCCGTTAGTGGCCAGCAGGAGCAACGCCAGCAGGAGTCCAGGGTAGCCGTTCAGCGCCGCTGCCAGCCGGCGCGCGCCTGTGCGCTGCTGCGCCGGATCGCCGCGTAACTCCAGTGCTAGCGCGCAGAGCAGCGGTAGATCGAGCAGGGCTAGTGCAACCACCACATCGATGCCACGGCCCAGATCGATCGCACCGGGCAGCGGCAGCAGCGCCACGGCCAGCCAAGGCGCGGCCAGCGGCACCAGCCAAGCGGGGAATAGCCGAAAGACGAAGGACGCTCCCAGCATAAGCGCGAGCAGGGTGAGGCCGCCAGGGTAGAGCAGCAACCGGCTCCAGGAGCGCCCAATGATCGCCAGCAGTTCACTCAGGCTCACGGTTGCGCCCCCTGCCAAGCCACGGCACTTCGTCGCGCAGGAGCTGCCACCAGCGCTGGTCGGGCAGCGCCTCCTCCAGGTCTAACTGAGTTGCGGGCTTTTGATACGCGGCCCGCAGCTGCGAAAGCAGAGACAGCAGCGCGACCAGCACGCTCATGAGCGTGGCCACTACAATCGAGGGCAGCACCGCCACTGGTGTCTGGGCCGAATTGACGAAGGCCATGCCAACCCATGGCCAGATCAGCACGTCACCATAGGGTGTCAGGCCAGCCTGTAGCTGGGCCACGGTCGGCGCGATCAGACCCGCCACCACCAGCGGCGCAAAGACTGCCAGCGCTCCATGCAGCCAGGCCAGCGGCCAGTTCACCTGCCGATTGTGCAGTATCAGTGCCAGCGTGGCCAGCAGCCCTGCCGCCCAGGCCACGCCCGCCAGGGTGGCGAGTCCACCGCTGATCGCCGCCCCCACAGCCGACCAGACGGCGACTAGCAGCAGCGCCAGCCGCATGATGGTGCGCAGTGGCGTGCCTGCTTCCTGCCGCATGTGCGCAGGCTGAGTACAGCCAACCACCACGCCGGCCAGCATGGCATAGCAGCCTGCCGCGATGCCCGCGCTGCTAGCCAGCCCAAAGCTGGCTAGCGCCAAGGCCGAAAGTGTGGCGGTGACACGCGCCGAACTATCGTGATAGCGGAATGCGGCCCAGGCGTGCCAGAGCGCCAGCGCGCCGCCGAACAGTGCGGTGGCCAGCGCCCAGCCAGGGTTCCACGGCCCAAGCGTGTAGAGCCGGACGAGCGGGTAGAGAAAAATGAATCGGTTGTTCGCTGACGCCTGCCCCGCGCCCAGCGGCCACAACGGGAGAGTTGCCGCCAGGAGCACAAACCAAAAGGCCAGACTATCGAGCGCTGCGCCTGCACTCGGGCCGTCGTACCAGAGCGCGCCACGCGCCACCAGCAGGCCGTAGCCGAGCAGCAGTGCCGCCATCGCGCCGAATAGCGGCAGGCGTCCGGCGGTATGCGGCAGCAATATTGCACACGCCAGCGCCAATGCTAGCGCGATGATAGGCGTTGCGGTCGTCCCGATAGCTAGCGTAGTCAGCGCGGTGGCCAGCGCGGTGCGGGCCGTCGCATCGCGGCGCAGCAATGGCGTAGCTATGGCCAGCAGCAGAAAAAACAGTGAAAGGCCGTCGAGCCGCAGCGGGCCGTAGGTCAGCGGCTGCTCGCGGGCGAGCCAGAGTAGCGCCAGGGTGGCCAGCATTGGCGGCGCGTAGATCAGGGTGGCGCGGTGGCGATGCAAGGTGGCGAGCATTAGTGTGTGGACTATGTGGATAATGAGGCTACTATAGCATACTGGACGCAGGCGGGTTGAAACCCGCTGCTGCGATGCAAAACGCGCTGAAGCGCGTTGCGCTGCTTCAACGCGCTTCAGTGCGTTTCGCATTGTAACAACGGGCTTCCAGCCCGCTGTGGCGAGCCGCCGCCTGTCCCATCGCCTTGACACCGCATCCGGCGCGTGCTATCCTTCCGTTCACCGTAGCACTGGGCAATTGCTGCCCGAATGTACCCACTCAGATTCGTCGTGCCGAACCGATCATGGATCATGCCTCCTCGATCGCGACCGGCGGCAATGACGCCGTAGTTGAGTCGCCCCGCACACCATCGCGCCGTGCCGCCTCCGCTATTCAGCTTCTGCCGCTTGTGCCGAAGGCTGAGTTTGCCGAGAGCGCCACGGCTAACGATCTTGCCACGCGGCAGATCGTCTACAAGCGCGATGGTGGTGATGCCAGCGGCGCGGCGCTTGTGCGCAATGCCTATGCGGTTGCCCGCGAAGCCCACGAGGGCCAGAACCGTAACTCCGGCGAGCCGTATATCGATCATCCAGTCGCCGTCGCCTCTATCTTGCTGGATTTGCGTATGGATCCAGCCTCGATCTCTGCCGCGCTGCTGCACGATGTCGTCGAGGATACGCCGATCGTCAAGGAGCAGATCGCCCAGCTATTTGGTGACGAAGTGGCCCATCTGGTCGATGGTGTGACCAAGCTGACCGTATTGGAAAATCAGACCAAAGAGGAAGCCCAGGCCAACAGTTACCGCAAGATGTTCATTGCGATGGCCGATGACCCGCGCGTGGTGCTGGTCAAGCTGGCCGACCGGCTGCACAACATGCGCACGCTTGGCGCGATGTCGCAGGAAAGCCAAAAGCGCAACGCCCGCGAGACGATCGATATCTATGCGCCGCTGGCCCACCGCCTGGGTATCTGGCAGATCAAGTGGGAGCTGGAAGACCGCTCGTTTCAGATTATCAACCCCGACAAGTACTATGAGATCAGCCGCCAGCTGGCCCAGCGCCGCGAGATTCGTGAGAAGACTGTGCAGCGCGTGATCGAGAAGCTGCGCCAGACGCTTGGCCGCGAGGCGATTCAGGCCGATATCACCGGGCGGCCCAAACACATCTATTCGATCTACCGCAAGATGGAGCGTAAGGGCGTCAGCCTCGACCAGATCTACGATCAGCTGGCCGTGCGCGTGATCGTTAATTCGATCGGCGAGTGCTACCAGGTGTTAGGTCTGGCGCATGCGATCTGGCCGCCGGTGCCTGGCGAATTCGACGACTACATCGCCAACCCCAAAGAAAGCATGTACCAGTCGCTGCACTCGACCGTGCTTATCCCCGGCGGTCAGCCCTGCGAAATCCAGATTCGCACCTGGCAGATGCACGAGATTTCCGAGCATGGTATCGCGGCGCACTGGCGTTACAAAGAAGGCTATGGCCGCCGCGACCAGTCGTTTGAGCACAAGCTGGCCTGGCTGCGCGGCCTGATCGAGTGGCGGCGCGACCTGGACGATGCCAAGGAGTTCGTCGAGTCGCTCAAGTCGGAGGAGTTGGAGGAGCAGGTTTACGTCTTTTCGCCCAAGGGCAAGATCATCGATCTGCCGATCGGCTCGACACCGGTTGACTTCGCTTTTCGGATTCACTCGCAGGTTGGTAACTCCTGTATTGGCGCGAAGGTCAATAACCGCATGGTGCCGCTCGATCACCAGCTCAAGAGTGGTGATATCATCGAGGTGATCACCACCAAGGTGGCGCGTGGGCCAAGCCGCGATTGGATGAACTTTGTTCGCACCAACGGTGCCCGCAACCACATCCGCCGCTTCTTCAAAAAGGCCCGACGCGACGAGAACGAGGCGGGTGGGCGCGATCTGCTAGAAAAGGAGCTGAAGAAGTTCGGCCTGACCGTGCCATTCGACGAGATCGCGCAAACAGTTGGCGCGAAGTCGATCGACGATGTGTTCGCGCAGATCGGCAGCGGCGACATTACCGCCCGTACAATCGCCCAGAAGCTGTTGCAAAAGCATGTGGACGCTGAACAGGAGCGGGCACCTATTCCGACAATCGCGCCCGGCCCCGAGCGCAAAGCCGGCCCCACCGGCATCCAGGTGCGTGGTGTCGAAGGCTTGCTGACTCGCCTAGCTAAGTGTTGCAACCCAATCATTAGTGAGCCGATCGTGGGCTTTGTGACGCGCGGCAAGGGCATCACAATTCACCGAGCCGATTGTAGGACTATTCTGAATGAACGCGACAGCCAGCGCCTGCTCGAGGTCAGTTGGGGCAATGGCCAGCCGAAATCGCAGGGCTACACTGTGCCGGTGCGGATCGAGGCATGGGATCGAGTTGGGCTGTGGCGCGATATCACCAGCGTGATGGCCGACAATGGCATCAATATCGAGGAAGTTCACCAGGTGCCAACGCGCAAGCCCGATCGCGCCGTCCTGATGACGCTGCTGAATGTTTCCTCGGTCGTGCAACTCACCGCTATCCTCGACAAGCTCAACCGCCTGCCTGATGTGATCGAGGCCAGGCGCGAGAATAATGCAGTAAAGGCGGCGTAGAGATGGCGGTCGAGTCGCCGCCGGGCGGGCGCGGTGGCAACGCGAGTTTTTGAAACGAGCATCGCAATAATTTGCAATTCCCAGGAGGAAGCGCGTGTTTTTTGACATGAACTATCTGTGGTTTGTCCTGATTCCAACCATGCTGCTTTCGTTTGGCGTGCAAATGTACTTGCGCTCGACCTTTGCGAAATGGAGCGGGGTGCGTAACAGCGCCAACTTGGTCGGGCCGCAGGTCGCGCAGGCGCTGTTCAGCCGCACGTCGCTCGACGACATTCCCGTGCAGCGGGTGCCTGGCGCGCTGACCGATCATTTCGACCCAACCACCAACGTCGTGCGGCTGTCTGATCCGGTTTCCAGCCAAGCCTCGGTGGCGGCGATGGCAGTCACAGCGCATGAGCTGGGCCATGTGCAACAATATCAGAGCCGGTCGCCGCTGATTGCCATGCGCTCGTTCCTCATCCCAGCCATGCGCCTTTCGCCGACGGTCTCGTATTTTTTGATCATGGTTGGCCTGTTCATGCAGTTGACCGGGTTGCTGTGGGCGGGCATCCTGTTCTTTGGCGTGAGCGTGATCTTCTCGCTGCTGACCGTGCCGGTTGAGATTGACGCAAGCCGACGCGGCCTGATTTTGCTGCGCGAAGCGAACTTGCTGCAAACCCAAGACGATGAGCGCGGTGCCAAGGCGGTGCTGACGGCGGCAGCGCTGACCTATATCGCGGCGCTGGTTACCTCGGTGCTGACGCTGCTGTACTATGTGAACCTGGCGCAGCGGCGGGGCTAGCGGCAGGAAGGCGCGTCGCGACGGAAGGGCGCAGCAAGCGCATTCGAACCGGAACCAGGTTTGATTCCGCTCGTGCTTGCTGCGCCCTTCCGTCTCACTCTTCCTCGGCGTTGTCGTAGTAGCGGGCCAGGCCGCCGACCATCATCTGCGCCAGCAGTGGTGTGACAGCATCGCTCATGAGTGTGATATAGACATTGTATTCAAGCGCCAGCGCCGCGCGCACGTTGCCCTCGGCCACCAGGCCTGGCACCAGGCGCACGGCTTGGCTGGTGAGTGCGCGACGCACGCGGCTGTTCGCCGTAGACTGCACGGCGGCGCGCAGGTAGTCGCTGAATGCTGGGTCGTCCTCGCTTTCGGCAACGGGCGGCTCGCCCTGGGCGGCAATCACCTGCTCGATCACCCAGTCCTCGAAGTGTAGCGGTGTGAATCGCTGATCGCGCAGCACCTCGAGGCTGAAGCGGTTGGTCGCCTCCTGGTCGGCGGAAAGCTCGAGCGCGATCGGGCGGTGCTTGGCCAACTCGCGCCGGGCCTCGGCGACGCGCTGCTGCTCGTCGCGGTCTGGCAGGCGTTCGAGCCAGGTGCCTTCGCAGGCGGTCAGGCTTGTCACATACTCGGTGGTCTCGCGGCGTGCCTGCTTGGTTCGTGATGCTTTGCCCATATCATTTCCTGATTGCTGATTGCTGATTCTTGTCACGCGAGTGTAAACGATGCGGTCGGTTTCGACAAGTTGCTTGTGTCTGCGGGCAGGGCTAGTGCAAAGTCTTTGGGGCTGCGCTCTAAACCCCGCTTTTCTTTCTTTTTTGGCGGCGGAGCCGCCAAAAAAGAAAGAAAAAGATCTTGGGGTGGCGAAGCCACCCCAAACCCCCGCCGGAGGCGACGTTGCATCAGCCATTTGTCTTCGGGCTAGAAGCCCGCTGTTGCAACACAAAACGCGCTGAAGCTTCAGCGCGTTTCGGCATACCAGCAGCGGGTTCAACCCGCCTGTGGCCGATTCGCGGCCCACAATCTGCAATCTGCAATCTGCATAACATCTCAATCTTGAAAGGATACGGGCATGGACACACGGCAGCTTGCCGAGCAGTTTATCGAGGCGTTGCACACGCTTGAGGATGGCAGCGCCGAAGACACCGGCGCACTGGTCGAGATGTACGCCGACGACGCGAGAATTATCAACGCGGCGCTGAAGCTAGCCGGTCAGGAGCGGCACGGGCGCGATGGGGCCGCGCAATTCTGGCGCGAATATCGTGGCACCTTTGGCAAGGCCCGCTCGGAGTTTTTTCAAGTTTCGTCCAACGACGAATCAGCGGGCCTGTTCTGGACGACCAAGGGCACCGATAATGAGGACAAGCCACTGGAGTACGATGGCGTGACTCTGCTGGTGTTCAACCAAGCTGGCAAGATTACGCTGTTCCGCGGCTACTACGATACCCGCGAACTGAGCCGCCAGGTCGAGAGTCCCCAGCGCTGAAGCGCCAGGCTATTGGGAATCCACCACATTCCCCGGCGCTGAAGCGCCGGGCTATTGGGAATCCACCATATTAGATTGCAGGTGAACCAACTAGCCCGGCGCTTCAGCGCCGGGTTACGCATCGGGTTACGACCGCGCCGGGTCGAAGGCAATCACGGTACGAACAGTACCTTGCCGCCGGTCATGTCGCCACTGTAGAGTTTGAGGGCGCGCTGATGCTGGGCCAGTGGCAGCACTGCGCGCACCTCCGAGCGGAATTCCTTCGCCAGCAGGCGCTGCACCGCGATCGCTGTGCGCAGCAGCGCCGCCGGGTTTTGCTCGCGCAGCCAATGGCCCAGGTAGAATCCCAAGATACGTTGGTCGCGGAAGATCAGGTCGCCGGGATGCGCCGAGATCGCACCAAGTGAGAGCGCGCCATACACATGTACTTCAGAATGGCGCGGCATAGCCTGGAGCAGCTGGCCAGTGAGTTCGCCGGCCACCGCGTCGAAGGCGACAGTCGCGCCAAGCTCACGGCAGCGTTGCTTGAGCTGCTGGTCGAAGTCGGCATCGGCGCTGTTCAGGATGTGGGTGGCACCAAGTGCGCGCAGCTGCTCGACCTGCTCCTGCCGCCGCACGATGTTGATCACTGGCAGGTCGAAGCGCTGGCTCAGTCGAATGATCATGCGGCCAAGTGCGCTGGCCGCTGCGGTTTGGACGGCGGCCTTCGCGCCCTGCCGTCGGGCGATCGCAACGAGCGCCCAGGCCGTAAACGGATTCACCAGGGCCATTGCGCCGCTGAGCGTACTGACCTGGGGTGTCAGCGGGATGCAGCCCATTGTTGGGGCCAAGCAATACTCGGCCCAGGTGCCGCCCTCGAGCGCACTGGTGGCCACGCGCCTGCCGACTAGCGCGCCGCCGTACAGGCCGCCGCCGCTGGCAACTACCACACCGCTGCCCTCGAACCCGGCCGTGTGCGGCAGCTCGGGGCGCACGCCGTACAGGCCGTCTAGAAACATGAGGTCGGAAGGATTGATTGGCGCGGCGACCATCTTGACAAGTAGCTGGCCTGGTTCAGGCTGTGGGGTCGGCAGCTCGCGCAGCTCCAGCGCGCCCGCACCATCAAACTTGGTCAATACAAGCGCCTGCATCGTGGCGGGAATATGCGGCATATAGCTCCTTATGTGTGCTTTTGGCTAGAGATGTAGCAACAAACAGGCCGTTCGTCCGATGCGCAGTTTTACAGCTAGGCTAGCATGTAGTGCGGAAAACCTCTCTTGTTAGGACTTACGCAGTT
>JACMIM010000334.1 GCA_014381165.1 Roseiflexaceae bacterium | reverse complement strand
TCGGGGGCTGCGCCCCAAACCCCCGCTTTGCGCTAACGCCCATTTTTAAAACTCAGATAGGGATGCTATAGCAACCCCACGAGAATTGTAGAAGTAAGCGGGAAAATTTTCGGGGGCTGCGCCCCCAAACCCCGCTTTGCTTTAGGAATCGGGTGGCGTGAAGTCGAATTCGCCTGCAAGCTCGGCATGCCACAGCCAACGGCTGGCCTCGCACAGTGCATAGGCTGCGCAAGGATCCGCGCCGGGGCCATACCAGCCATAGGGATCGACCACCTTGCCGTTGTGGCGCACTTCGAAGTGCAGATGCGGCGTGCCGCTGGTGAAGCCGCTAGCCCCACTTGAGCCGATCACATCGCCGGCCTTAACTGGCATACCGGCATCACTATCGACCCGGCCCACGAAACGCTTGGAGAACTTATCGAGATGCCAATAGACCGTTTCGTAGCCACCAGGGTGGACGATCACCACACCAAAGCCACGATGGGTGCGGGCGTAGGCCACACCCTCGGCGGCGGCCAGAATCAGTGTGCCAACCGGCTGTTGGGGGAACACGTAATCGTGGCCGTCGTGGCCATCGTACTGGGCGGCGCTGCGCCCGAGAAAGCTCACGACCACGTTATTATCGCGCCGCCCTGTGTCAACCGTGGGGTAGGTGTGGTCGAAGTACGCCAGGTGTGTAACCTGGGTGCCTTCCGGCCATGGTCGGCGCAGAAAGCCCTCGGCGGCACGCGGCGCGGGGGTGCGCTCGGCGGGCAGCAGGTTGTCGAAGTAGCGCTGGAAGGCCTGGCCGAAGCGGATCGTCGCGTCCCACCACGCGGCTTGGCTGCGGCCACGGGCCAAAAAACGTTGGACAGCCACGCCCTCGGGGGCTTGGTCAAGCGTCAGGGTGATTGTGGTGCCGTCGGTAAACAGCAGCGTCGGCGGGCGGGTGTAGGGGCCGTAGCCAGACTGCACGGCGCGCACTGCCCAATCGACTTGGGCAGCGAAGCCGGCCGGGCCAGCGGGGCCAAAAGGCCGCTCCAACGCCGCATCCGGCACCTGGGCCGAACTCAGCAACCCGCTGGTCGCTTCCAGCAGCGCCAGCGTGATGCGTGGGCTGACGCCGTAGTAGCCACTGGCGCCCTCGATAATCTCGGCGGCGCTACGGTTATCATCCTGGTAGCGCTTGAGCGGGCCAGGCAGCGTTTCGAGAAACGGCTGAACACCAGCCTCGACAGCGGGCGGCGGTTCGTCCTGGGCGCGGGCGGGCACAGCCATGCTGAATATGCATAGACAGACGATACATAGGGCAAGGCGGAATCGAACGCCAGTGTGGGCGATGCTGGCTGGAACGCGGCGCGTCATGGTGGCTCCTGGAGAATGGCAAGGCATCTGCGCCGATCCTAGCACGGCGCGCGGCGAGTGTCAACGGGCCATTGCGCGGGCGGGTGTGGCCGAGAACAATGCGCCGCCACGACGGCCACCGGATAAATCCGGCGTCTGATACGCCGAAACGCGCTTCAGCGTGTTTTGCATCATACCAGTGGGCTTCTAGCCCACGAGAGCCGCGCGGCTGAAGTCGCTGGCTGAGTGTACGAAGCCCGCCTACGCGGGCTAAACAAACACATTAGCCCAAATAAAGGCGGCTGGTTGGGTGTCGATTGTGCGGTATCATAGCCGTATGACCACGATACCACTTATCGCCCTCGTTGGGCCGACGGCGGTGGGCAAGACTGCGCTTTCGCTGGCGCTGGCCGAACGGCTGGGCGGCGAGATTATTTGCGCCGATTCGCGCCAGATCTACCGCCAGATGGATATCGGCACGGCCAAGCCAACTCCAGCCGAGCGCGCCGCCGTGCCGCATCACCTGTTGGATATCGCCGACCCCGGCGAGGATTTCTCGCTGGCCCGCTACCAGGATGTGGCCACGGCGGCGATCGCCGAGGTCGCCGGGCGCGGGCGGCTGCCGCTGCTGGTTGGCGGCACTGGGCAGTACCTGGCCGCACTGTTGGAGGGCTGGCAGATTCCGCGCGTCGCGCCCCAGCCGGAGCTGCGCGCGCGCCTGGAGCAACAAGCGGCTTCAGTGGGCGTCGCGGCCCTGCACACGCGCCTGGCCGCAATCGACCCGACCGCCGCTGCGGGCATTGCGCCGACCAATTTGCGCCGGATCATTCGGGCGTTGGAGGTGTATGAAGTCAGCGGCCAGCCGATCTCAGCACAGCAGACAAAAATCCCGCCGCCCTATACTACGCGCACAATCTGGCTGACGCTACCGGCCACACAGTTGTACGCACGAATCGACCGCCGGGTGGACGCGATGATGGCGGCGGGGCTGCTGGACGAGGTGCGCGGCCTGGTAGAGCGCGGCTACAAATTCGACATGCCAGCCATGTCGAGCCTGGGCTACCGCGAGTTCAAGCCGTTGCTGGAAGGCACGGCCACGCTCGATGAGTGCATTCAGCGGCTGAAGTTCAACACGCACGCCTTTGCGCGCCGCCAGCCAGCCTGGTTCCGCCGCCTGCCAAACGTCGCGCCGCTGGCCGCAGACGCGCCAGATGTGGTGGCGCAGGCGCTGGGTGTTATTCGTGTGATTGGGTGATACTGTTTATTGGGTTTTGCGCCGGGCGAAGCCGGGCGAAGCACTGCTGCTGGTTTCAAGCTCACGCGCGATCTATGCTTACCGTTAATTGGGTGATACTGTTTGTTAGGTTTTGCGCCGGGCGAAGCCGGGCGAAGCATCTGCTGCTGGTTTCAAGCTCACGCGCGATCTATGCTTACCGTTAATTGGGTGATACTGTTTGTTAGGTTTTGCGCCGGGCGAAGCATCTG
>JACMIM010000333.1 GCA_014381165.1 Roseiflexaceae bacterium | reverse complement strand
GCACGACCACGCAACTCCATCGCTTGCGCGGAGTGGATGAGCGGTATATTGTCGTTCAGGGGCACGGCCGCGTGAGTATCGGCCAGATCGAGCCAGAGAACCTAGGGCCAGGTGATGTCGTCGCCATTCCAGCAGGCACAGCCCAGCAGATTACAAATATTGGCGACAACGACCTTATCTTCTATTGTATCTGCTCACCAGGCTTCTTCGCCGAGTGTTACGAATCGTTGGAGAACTAGGCCAACAAGCACGCTATATAGAAGGGGGCAGGGTTTAGGGTCTCCGGCTCAGGAGCCGGAGCGCGTTCCAATTCGATTGCTGTGCAGAGAAACGGATCAACCTTTCTGCCCGCCGCGATAGCATCCCCACGAGAGTTGTAAAAGAGCGGGGTTGTTTTCTCGGGGGGCTGCCGCCCTCAAACCCCTGCTTTGCGCTCACGCGCCTGTTTACGACTCATGGAGGGATGCTCTATTCTTTGCCAGAATGACACAAACAGGACTTTCCCTTAAGGAGTGTTTGGTAGCAAGCAAACGTCCTGACAAAGCAACGCCGCCGCCACATGTGTGGCGGCGGCGTCTCGTTGCGCTCGCTGACCGATCTACTCGTTCGCCAGTTAGCAGCGCCGAAACATTGGTATACTACCATGATCCAGACAAGGCGCTTGCCTGTGCAATGGCAAGAAAGCAGACATGGCAATAGAAACGATAAACCCGTTCAGCCTTTCCCAGGAAGTGCTCGACCTTTGCGCCCGCGAGCCGATCCACATTCCCGGCAGTATTCAACCACAAGGCGTGTTACTGGTGCTCACGCCGCTTGATCTGCTGATCACACAGGTGAGCATGAACAGTGCGGACATGATCGGCTACGAGCCGGGCCAGTTGCTGGGGCGACCGCTGGCCACACTGCTTCCACTGCACGCCGCCAATGAGGTGCAGCGACACATCGCCACAGCGGCAGAGGGCGTAGTTGTTATACTGGAAGTGTCAATAACGCTGCGCAGCGTTGCCCAGCCATTTCTTGGCTTGGCGCATCATCACGATGGGCTGGTACTGCTCGAACTGCTTGCAATTGACGATGGCACGCCGCACGATCCAGCAACGCCGCAGCTCGAATCGCTTTCCAACGATGTACTGGCAACGACCGCTGATTCAGCACGAAAACTGCGCCCGCTCATCACCCAGATCACACGGCTGACAACCGATCAGTCGTTCGATAGTGCGCTGCCAGATTTTTGCCAGTTGATTGCCGAGCAGGTGCGCGAGCTCACCGGCTACGACCGTGTGATGGTCTACCAGTTCGATGGCGATGGCAATGGCGAAGTGATTGGCGAGGCCCGCGATATGGCTATCGAGCCGTTTCTCGGCCTGTGCTACCCAGCTTCCGATATTCCCGCCCAGGCCCGCCTGCTCTACCTGCGCAACCGCGTGCGCGCGCTTGGCGACATCTACGCAAAGCCGGTGCCAATCCTACCGCGACTAAACCCAGTAACCGGACGCGACCCCGATTTGTCATACTGTTTGCTGCGCAGCTTCTCGCCGGTTCACCTGGAATATTTGCACAACATGGGGGTGCGCGCCACCTTGACCGTGTCGATCATCGAGCAGAACCGGCTATGGGGGTTGATCGCCTGCCACCACTTGCAACCAAAGTGGCCGAGCCAAGCCATGCGCGCCACCAGCGCTATGCTTTCGGAAATTATCTCGATGCAGATTACGCTGCGGGTGCATTCGCTGCGAACGCAGGCGATTGTGCATGCGCAGGCAATGCAGCAAGAACTGATTCGGCACATGGCAAGCCGACGAGATTGGTTTGCTGCACTGGTCGACGCCAAAACCGATCTGCCGGGCATGTTCCGCGCTGATGGTGCGGCGATCTGCCGTGGAGCGCAGGTCGTCCTGATCGGCAGTACACCCGATCAAGCTGCGATACGTTCGCTGGTGTCCTGGCTGCAAATAGCGGTTCCTGCGCGGGTGCTGGTTACCGACGCACTCGCGGCGCACGCGCCGGATTTCGCCGCGCTTGCGCCAGTGGCTAGCGGCTTGATCGCTATGGAGATCGCACGCGACGATGGCTGCTATGTACTCTGGTTTCGGCGTGAGGCTATCCGGACGGTTACATGGGGCGGTAATCCATACGAAAAGCTGAGTCTTGCTGAACAGGAGATGGGACTACGCCCGCGTGCTTCGTTTGCGGCGTGGGCGACCGAAATGCACGATAGATCTCGCCCCTGGCCAAGCGCGAGCCAGCATTTGGCCGAGGCACTCCGCGCCGTGATGGTCGAGGTTGTGCTGGAACAGATGACGGCGCAGCAGGCACTGATTTCGCTCGATCTGCTCCGCATTCGCCGCGCAGTCGAGGCGTCGAGCGAGGCAATCGCGATTACGGATCCAGCGGGAACGGTGCTGTTCGTGAATCAGGCGTTCATCGAACTGACGGGATACGATCAGCCTGCAATCCAGCAGGCAGGCGGCTTGGCGACACTGCCCATCCAACCGGCGCGCTCAACGCAGATCGAAGCGGTCGGCCAATCGCCTAACAACGCATGGCAGGGTGATTTGGATGTGCGCACGCATGACGGCGTGGTAGTGCCTGTTCACCTGCGGCTCGATAGGGTGTCCAACGAGGCCGGGGAAGCGATCGGCCAGATTCGGCTGTATACCGACCTGCGCGAGCGACGACGCGCCGAGGATGAGCGCCGACGGCTCGACGCGCAGTTGTTAGAGGCGCAGAAGTTGGAAAGCTTGGGCGTACTGGCAGGCGGTGTAGCACACGATTTCAACAACCTGCTGACGGCGATGTTAGGCCACGCCAACCTTGCGCTGCTCGATCTGCCCAGCGATTCACCAGCCCGCGAAAGCATTGCACAGATCGAACTGGCGGCGCAGCGCGCGGCGGATCTGACCAAGCAAATGCTGGCCTACTCGGGGCGCGGGCATTTTATTGTCCAGCCAACAGATTTGAATCGGCTGGTCACCGAGATGGCTAAACTACTGCGGACGGTCATTTCGAAGAAGGCCGTGCTGACATTCAACCTGGCCGATCAGCTTCCGCTGGTGTATGTCGACGCGACTCAAATACGTCAGATTGTAATGAACCTGATTACCAATGCATCCGATGCGGTTGGTGAGCATAGCGGCATTATCGCATTGACTACCAGCGTCAGGTTTGCAGATACCGCATATCTTCAGGCATTTACCTTGCTCGATCGACCCTCAGAAGGCCAGTATGTCATGCTCTCGGTGAGTGACAGCGGAGCAGGCATGGACGCGGCGACCAAGGAACGCATCTTCGAACCATTTTTTACAACGAAGTTCACCGGGCGCGGCCTTGGAGCGCGGCGGCTACCGGGTGCTCATGGCCGAGGACGGGCAAGTTGGCCTGAACCACTTTGCGATTCAGCACCACGAAATCGCTGCCGTGTTGCTCGACCTGACAATGCCAAGGATGAGCGGCATGGAAACCTGCAGCGCACTCCAGAAGATCCAGCCCGATATTCCGATTCTCCTGTGCAGCGGCTACAGCGAAGAAGATGCAACGGCCAACTTCGCCGACAAAAACCTGGCCGGGTTTGTGCAAAAACCGTTTCGCCCCGCCGAGTTGCTGGCAACATTACAGCGGGTGATTACCACAGCCTGAGCGACCCAGGCTGCGCAGGCCGCCAATATAGCATCCCTAATTTGATTCTCAGGGAATGCACACAGAATCTGGGTCATATCAGGCAACACATGCCACGCCCAGTAGCCCGGCGCTTCAGCGCCGGGCCGGGCATGCGCGCAAAACAACACGCCACACCCACGCGGTAGCAATAAGTTGCACAACTGGAAACTATTCAGCTATACTGATACCATTCGTAGGGGCTAAGAATACGTTGCCTTGCAAAAAGAACAGGCCATGACTGAACGATCTGAATGGATCGAGCGAAATCTGCAATCTGATCTCGTCGCCCAATGACACCTGTGTACCACCACATTTACCTCGCCCAGACACCGACGAACGCCACGGCCCGCCGCCACTTGCGCGCCCGCGCGCTCGATCTTGCAGCACGGCTGGCCCAGGTTGGCGAGGGGCCATGCGCCGTCATCCTTGGCTTGGACAGCGGTTGCCCTGATCTGGTGGTGTTGCGCCCACACTCAGTAATCGCGGCACTGATCCACCAGACAACCAGCCCACTCGATCAGCTGCCCGACCGGGTCTGGGTCGAGCGGGCCAGCGGTGAGCGCGTGCTTGGCGGCGCACCGCTGGCGGCGGTGCGAGCTGCACGCAGCATGCTCGTTCGCAAGATCGAGCAGCACAGCGACACGGCTGCGTTGCTTGGCAGGCTGGTTGGCGCATTGGTGATTGCACCAACGCTGCCCGCCGACAGCCGGATCGTGCTCGATATCGGCGAGCACCGCGACCACATCAAGCTGCTGGGCCTGGATGAGCTAGCCCCGCTTGCGGCCATGCTGCAGGCCGGCGCACGGCTCGATGAGTTGTCATTTGGCGGTATCATCGCGGCGCTGGACGCACGGCTGTGGCATAACGGCGAGCGGCTGCTCTTCGAGGTGGGGTTGGCAGCGTATCAGCTCAACCACACCAGCGGCGTGGCGCTGACGCTGCTGGAAGGCGCGAATGTAATCGGACGCCGCGCTGCACCGCTCCAGGGCGAGTTCCGCCTGACGATCGAGGGCGATGATACGATTTCGGCAGACCACGCCGTGCTGATCTGCCTTGCCGATGGCCGGGCCGTGCTGCGCGACACCAGCACGAATGGCACCTACCTGCGCGCACACGGCGGCGAGGAGCAGCGCATCCATCACGCCGAGCAGCCAATCACAGCCGGCAGCACCATCCGCATGGGCGAGACGGTGCTGCGGCTGGAGCGTGTGCCGTGAGCCGGTTTTCTAGCGCGGCTGAGGAGCCGGGTAGGGCGGCGCGGCAACCCGCAGCGTGAGCGATGTGGCGGCGAACACCACGCCGGTTGCGTTATCGACATCGCTTACCTCGATCGTAATGGCACCGCCAAAGGCCGGGTAGTTGAAGGTCAGCGACTGGTTGAAGGTTGCCGGCAGATTAACCGGGCCATTCACCGGAAAGATGCCGCGCCCAAGCTGGTTGCCTGCTTCGTCGCGCACGGTGTAGGCCAGCGTGCCGCCGTTGGGGTAGCGCGCGGTGCGCCCTGTGATCACCACCGGGCTACCAACCTGGGTAAATGCTGGCGGCGTGTCGATCACAATACTCTGCTGGGCGGCGACCACTTGCACCGAAAGCGTTGCAGTAGCAATGATCACCCCAGTGTTGACGTTCTGATCGGAAAGCGTGATCTGCACCGGCCCGCCTTGCTGCGGCAGGTTGAAGTCGAGCGATGCAGTAAACTCCGCCCCCTGCCCTGGCGCACCAGTCACCGGGAACGCGCCCACGCCAAGCTGGACTCCCGCGCTGTCGGTGATCCGGTAGCCAAGCGAGCCTTGCTGCGGGTAGCGAACCGCCCGCCCCGTGATCACCACTGGGCTGCCGACAAACACATTCGCTGGTGGGCTGGTGAACCTGATCTGCTGCGGCTGCGGCACCACCTTTAGCGGCAACACCGCCGAGGCGACAATCGCATTATCGGCCACGTTCTGATCGTAGATACTCAGCTGAATATCGCCGCCAAGCAGCGGCAGATTCAGTGGGAGCGACGCGCTAAAGGACGTGGGCCGGCCTGGCTGCCCTTGCACTGGAATGATGCCAGTGCCAAGCTGCCGGCCCTGGCTGTCGGTAAAAACATACGCCAGGTTCGACTGAAATGGCAGGCGCGCAAGGTTGCCAGAAACCACCATTGGGCTGCCGATAAACTGATTCGCCGGTGGGCTTGTGATCGTCATGGCCTGCGGCGGCGCAACGAATAGCGTGAGCGCCGCCTGCGCGACCACTGTTCCCGATACCTCGCGATCGAACAGCTCGACTCGCACATCGCCGCCCTGGGCTGGCAGGCTGAACCCGAGCGATGCGTTGAACCCTGCTGGCTGGCCCATATCGCCACTTACGGCAAACTCGCCCGCGCCGAGTTGCTGACCGGTGTTGTCGTTGAAGCGGTAGCTAAGCCGCCCGCTCAACGGTGCGCGGGCCAGGTTCCCGGTGATCACCACGGGGCTGCCTACCAACTGCCCGTCTGGCGGTGAGCTGAAAGCGATCGTTTGTGGCAACAGCGGGATTGGGGTCGGCGGTAGCGCAGTTGGCGCAGCGGTGGGCAGCACAGTTGGCGCAGCGGTGGGTAGCGTTGGAGCCACGGTGGGCGCGGGCGGCGCAGCGGTGGCCGCCGCCGCAGTTGGCGCACTCGCCGTCGGCTGAACCACAACCGGCGACGGCGTGCTTGCACACGCGCTCAGGCCAATCGCAGCACCGACCAACAGCAGCGATCCCACAGAACGAAACAATGCCTGATTCAAACCCATAAACCGTTTTCTCCACATGCTTGCCGACTTTGGCTTCTTCGCGCCTCTTGTAACCTTATTTTCTTTAGGACTTACACAGTTGGCGGCTTCAGCCTACGGCAATTTTGTTTCGGCTTTGGGCGCAATGCGCCAAAAACCGAAACAGTTAGGAATTATTTCCTTGCTCGACGCAGGCGAAAGCGTAGCGCTACGTTGCGGTTGCCGCTTGTGTGATCTGCACGATCTGGTAGCCACGCACTTGCGGCACGGTAAACTCGGCATAGCCCTCACGCCATGTCCAATCGAGCGGCTGCTGTTCGGGCACCAGCACGATATCTGTTGGCTTGCGTTCGGCCCGAATGCGCAGCACGAGATTATGCAGTGGCAGCACGTCCTCGATAATGTCCAAGCTTGTGCCGCGCCGCTGATGAACGTAGTGCAGCAGGTGTACGATCAAGTCATCGCGCTGCCGACGCACGGTAACGATCGCGCTGGTCGGTAACGCGGGCGCATCGACCCGCGGTTGTGGCAGCAATCGCCGGATGCAGTTGCGCAGCAGCAAGCGGTGGACGCGGCGCGACTGCTCGGCGTATTCGCGCAACAGCGGCCGGGCAACGAACACGCTGTTCGCCGTCGCGACCACCAGCGGGTCGTCGGACACATGCGAGAGCGGCGTGTACAGGTGCGAGCAGAAATGCTGCCAGGTGCGGTTGAAATATGGCTGCCCGCTGTGCGCCAGCACTTGTGCGCCAGGCAGTGCGGCGATCTGCACGCCGGGCAGTTCACACACATGCGCAAAGGGTTCGATTCCCTCGGCCAGATCGTCGGACAGCGCCAGGTAATCAGGGGCGAACGGTGCCGGGCCGCGCACTTCGACACCCAGCTGGGCGGCCAGCGCCAGCACGCCGGAGTTGGCATCGCTGGTCGCCAGCACCCGCCCACCGCTGGCGAGATAGGCCTGCAGCCGTTCGGCCAGCGCAGCATCGACAAACAGCCCTTCGGAAAGCACAAGCAGTTGGTAGGGCGAGAAATCGCTGCCTGCATCGAGTAGCACAAACTGGTGCTGGAGCTGCTCCAGCAGATTCATTGCGCCAACATCGCTGATGCTGGTGGCGTTGCCGCGAGCGCCGCGTTGCCCTTTTGCCGTAAGCACGCCAATCTCGGGCAGGGCCGTGCTGCCTACCACCCAGGCTTCGCGGCGCTGCACCTCGGCGTAGACCTCGCCAATGCGCCTGTAGACGGTGGGGTCAAGCCGCCCGCGCGGGTGCAGTTGGTCGCCTATCGAGCAGGCCGCACCATGGGCCAACGCTTGGAAACATTCGAACTCCAGCGCGGCGCGGCTGCGCAACCCGCCAAAATCGCCCCATGCCGTGTGAAAGCGCCCGGTCATCGCAAGCAAATCGTAGCCAAACGTTTGGAAGAAGCGGGCGTGCAGCGGGAAATGGCCGTAGCCCCAAAAGCCGCCCGGCAACGACTCGATCTCCAAATGGGTAAAATTGTCCAACTCGCTCCGATTGCCCAGCGCCGGATCCCACTCGATCCGCAGGCGGCTATTATAGAACATGCCCAGATCAGGCTTATTAGCTCGAATGGCTGCGGTACAGCGCTGTAGAAAGCCGCGCTCGGCCTCAAGCGCAAAGCGTTCGCGCTGGGCCGGGTCGAGCGGGTCGAGGCCCTGTGCCTGCATCTGAGCCAGGCAGGTGCCACACACACACGGCTCGCCAATATACGAACTGATGTCCACGAAGACACCATCGACCGGGTAGCGGGCGATCACCTCATCGATCTGAGCGATCACGTAGTCGCCATAGCCAGTGTTCATGCACATGTTCTTCCAACCGGGCTTGAGCGGGGTGTCGGAGGGGCCAGTCGCCCCGCCGTCGGCAGCGATCTGACGCCACGCTGGCTGGGTATGCCAGGCCAGTTCGTCCCAGGTTACTGTGGTGTAGATCGGGGTGCGAATCCCCACAGCCTGACAGGCGGCGATCATCTCGCCCAGCAGATCCGGGCGCAGCAGGTGCGGATGTGGCGTGCCCAGCTCGGTCGGGTAGTAGCTATAGCCGTGGTGGCATTTCGCAAACACGGTCACTGAATCGACATGGGCGCGGTGGAGTGTGTTGGCAAACACATGCGGGTCGAAGTCGGCAGCGATCTCGGGAATGTGCGGCGAGGTGTGAAAGTCCAGGTGGACTTGGCGCATGGCAAGTGGGGGCATACATTCCTCATACGGTTTCGACAAACGGCTGGGTTCTGCCATTATATCGCAGAGTCTAGAACGAGTGGTTTTCACGATTGACGCTGTAGATATCTGCGGTATCATCGGAGGTGATGAAGCATACACGTCAGGGGATTGACCTGATTTGCAGCAAAGTGAAGCAGAAATATATGGCCGAACACAGTCAGGGCAAGCGGTTTTGGCTGCTCAAAACCGAGCCAGAGATCTACAGCTATGCCGATCTCGTGCGGGACGGCGCGACCGTGTGGGACGGCGTAGCTAATAACACTGCGCTCAAGCACCTACGCGAAATGCAGCCAGGCGACCAGGCAATGATCTACCACACCGGCGATGAACGCCAGGCCGTGGGCATCGCCCAGATCACCAGCGCGGCCTACGCCGACCCAAAGCAAAACGACCCAAAGCTGGTTGTGGTGGACTTGCAGCCGCTACGCCCGCTCGCCGCGCCGGTCACGCTGGCTGCAGTCAAAGCCGACCCATTCTTCGCGGGTTGGGCGCTGGTGACCCAGGCTCGCCTTTCGGTGGTGCCGGTCAGCGCCGCGCAGTGGGCGCACTTACTTGAGATGGCAACTGCGCCTTAATTACAGTTAAGGTACTAACGACCAAGACACCAAGTTTTATGAACTTGGTGTCTTGGTCGTTAGTTGCAGAACGAACTCTATAGGACTTTCGCTTCTTCGCCTGCGGCGAGCAAGAAACACCATCTTTTGTTGGGGGTTTTTGGGGGGGT
>JACMIM010000332.1 GCA_014381165.1 Roseiflexaceae bacterium | reverse complement strand
TACAATTTATGCATAACTATCTTTTACCACGAAGGACACGAAGAACACAGAAGATATTTTACCTCTGACCCGGCGCTGAAGCGCCGGGCTGTTGAGTTGGGCCTTTACACGCATCGCCTGACCCGGCGCTGAAGCGCCGGGCTATTGAGTTGGGCCTTTCCTATGTATCGTTTGTGTTCTTCGTGCCCTTCGCGTTCTTCGCGCTCTTCGCGGTAATGAGTTGTTACTCTTCCCGCAGCGCCAGCGCTGGCGGCGTGCGGCTCATTTTCCACGCGGGGTACATTCCCGCCAACAGCGCGGCCACCACTGCCACCAGCAGCGCCTGGGCGAACAGCGCACCGTCGAGCTGAAACAGCAGCGTCCAGCCAAACGAGCGCTTGTTGATCACGAACACCAGGATAGCCGCCAGCGCGATGCCCATTGGAATAGCCAGCAGCCCGGCGGTCAGGCCGATCAGCCCGGTTTGCGAGATGACCATTGCCCACAGCTGGCCGGGTGTCAGGCCATTGGCCCGCAGCACGCCAAGCTCGCGCGCCCGCTCCAGCTGCAAGGCCATCAGTGCGGCCAGAATGCCAATAAAGGCCACGATCGTCGCCAGCAGCTGTAGCACGCCGGTAATTGCAAAGGTGCGGTCGAACACCACCAGCGATTGCTCGCGCAGCGCCCGGTTCGAGCGAATCTCTACGACCTCGCCCGCGCGCAGCTGGCCGCGCAGGCGCTGCACCAGCACATCGACATCCTGGCCCGCTGCGGCGTAGACCGCCAGCGAGGACACGGCGGAATCGTTCCAGAGCGTGCGGTACTGCTCCAGACCCATGAACACCACGCCCTGATCGGAGGCGTAATCATAGAACACGCCGGCGATCTGAAGCGATTGCTCGCCCTGATCGGTGTACAACGTGATCGTGTCGCCAACACCAAGGTTGCGGCGAAAGGCCAACGGCTCGGTGATGATCACCTGACCCTGGGCGAACTGTGGCCAGACCTGCGCAGGGTCGCCTTCCACAAACGAGAACGCGGCGGAATCCCGCTCCGGCACCACGTCCAACCCAACCACCTGGGTCGGCCCTTGCGGGCTGTCGACATCGGCGTTGCGGTAGCGGCACAGCCCTTCGACGCCGGGTGTCTGCGCCAGCCGATCGATCAGCTCCGGCGCAAGCGTGGTGGTGACCTGGCGGCTGCTTTGGCCCGGCGCGGACACATACACATCGGCGCGCAGCGTGCCTTCCAGCCATTGCACCACGGTCTGGCGAAAGCTGCCGACCATGAGGCCCACGCCGATCGTCACGGCCACGGCGATCATCAGCGCGGCGATCGCCACCGAGGTACGCGAAAGCGCCGCCACCACATCGCGCACGGCCATGCGGCCAAGCAGCCCGCCAAAGCGCCCGGCCAGCGGCCTGATCGCGTCCATCATCAACAGCGTGGCCAGGGGCGTCACCGCCGCAGCACCAATCGTGATCGCAAACAGCGCGGCAAAACTCAGCACAATACTCTGCGATGGAATAGCCAGCAGTAGCAGCCCCAGGCCGATCAGCGCCGCGCCCGCGCCGGCGACCGGCGGCACCAGTTGGCGCACCCGCTCCTCATACGAGGAACGACGCAGCACCAGACGCGGCGGAGTGCTGGTTGCCTCCAGAGCCGGCACGGCGGCGGCGACCAGCGTGGCTAGCATGCCCAGCAGAAAGCCCTTGAGCAGCGGCCCAGCTGTCACCTCAACTGAACGCACCGAAACCACAAAGTACAAATCATTGATTGTTTGAGTGACCAGCCCGATCAGCCCGCGCCCCAGCGCAACGCCCAGCACCAGCCCAAGCAGCGAGCCAACCAGCCCGACCGCTAGCGCTTCGCCAAGCACCAGGCCGAACACCTGCCCACGCGAAACGCCGATACAGCGCAGCGTGCCGATCTGGCCGCGCCGCTGCACCACCGAGAACGTCATGGTGTTGTAGATCAGAAACATGCCTACGATCAGCGCCAGCAGACTCAGCGCAGTCAGGTTCAGCTCGAAGGCCGCTGTCATTTGCTGAATGGCATCGGTGCGCGCCGAGGGCTGCGACAGGCGCGTATCTGGACCAAGCGCCTGCTCGATCTGAGCCACCTGGGCCGCGCCAGCCGCGCCTTCTGGAAGAATCAGGTCGATCTGGCTGAGCCGCCCAACCATGCCCAGCCACTCCTGGGCGGTGGCGATATCGGCAACCAAAATGCCGTCGAGCGCCCGACGCGAGGCGTCGTCCTGTGGCTCGATCAGCGCGATGATGCGAACCTCGCGCGTATCCTGGCCAACACGAGCGCGCACAGTCTGGCCCGCTGCAATGCCATAGGTGCGCGCGGTATCAGCCGAGATCAGCGCCGCGCCGGGAACGGTGAACAGGTCTGAAAGTGCGCCGGTGCTGTCGCCCTCACTTGCCGGCAGCAGGTAGGGCCTGAACGGTGCTTCCGCAAAAGCATCGACGCCCAAAATATGCAGGGTTAGTCCGGGGTGATCAGGAGCGGCCGCGTAACCTTCGACCAGTGGCGCGGCCTGTCGCACGCCCAGATCGAGCCGCAGCCGCCGGTACAGCGCTTCGTCCACGCCGGATGGCCCGCCGACGATTTGATGCGTGGCCCGCCCGGTCAGCGTTTCTGTCGATAGCGCGAAGGCCCGCCGAGCGCTGTCGTTGGCCAAGTCGATCGAGACGACCACAGCCACGCCAAGCGCCACGCCAAGCACGGCCAGCAGCAGCTGCCAGGGCTGCTTCAGGAGAAAGCGGTAGGAGGTTTTGAATAGTGTTGGTAACATATGCTGGGTAACTAGGTGACAAGAAGAAAGAATGATCGTCATCTTGTCATCTTGTCAAAACGCTTCCTCGACCAGTCGGCCTTCCTTGATGCTGAGCACGCGGTCGGCCATGCCCACGACCTCGCGGCTATGCGTGACCATCACGAGATTCTTGCCGGCGCGGCGGGTCAACTGGTCGAGCAGGGCGAGCACCTGCGCGCCGGTCTCGTCGTCGAGGTTGCCGGTTGGCTCGTCGGCCAGCACCAGTTGCGGGTCGTGAACCAGTGCGCGGGCAACGGCAATGCGCTGCTGCTCGCCGCCGGAAAGCTTATCGGGGAAGGCCCCGCCACGGTCGCCCAGGCCGACCAAGTCGAGCAACTCCTGCGCGTGCGCGCGATCGGCGGGGGCCGTGCGCCCGTTCAGTTCTAGCGGCAACAGCAAGTTCTCGAACACCGTCAGGGTTGCCACCAAGTTGTAGAACTGAAACACAAAGCCGATCTTCTCGCGCCGAAACAGCGTGCGCTCGCGCTCGGTCAGGCGGTGGATAGCCGTGCCGTCGATGCTGATCTCGCCGCTGGTCGGCGTGTCTATCGCGCTGATCAGATTGAGCAGCGTGCTCTTGCCGGAACCGCTTTTGCCGAGCAGTACCACGAACTCGCCGCGCGCGAATTCGGCGCTGACATCGCGCAGCACGGCGCGCTCACGCCCGCCCTCGCTGAACGATTTGGTCACTCGGTCGAGCCGGATCAGCGGGGCGCGACTGGTTGAGTGCGCCAGCGGCGGGGCGGCGAGCATTTCCTCAAGCAAGGCGTCCATATGTTAGTCACAGTGATAGTCGATTATACTAGCTTTGTGCATTATCGCACAAAGCTAGTACGCCGCCTAATGCACTGCGGATGGATTGGCACTGCCGTTACCGCAAACCATCAGGCGGCGTAACAAAAAGCGATGGACGAGCTGTAACTCGTCCATCGCTGCAAGCCCAATCCTGAAACGGCTACCTGCTGAGTATCGGCACGAAGATGCGCGCGATGCTTGGCGTGTCGGTTACGGCCAGGGCGCGCAGACGCTGGTTTTCTGGCACGCTGTCGCCAGCTAGGCCAAGGGCAAACACGG
This sequence comes from Roseiflexaceae bacterium, assembly GCA_014381165.1. Taxonomy (GTDB): domain Bacteria; phylum Chloroflexota; class Chloroflexia; order Chloroflexales; family Roseiflexaceae; genus JACMIM01. Next base: position 657 of record JACMIM010000332.1, on the reverse strand, counting down.
TCGAAACGCTGCCAGGGGCAAGCGTCAGCGGTGTTGCAAGCAGCGTTTGCTGGCCATCAGCCGTTGTCACGCGCGCCTCGACCGCCCCCGGTGCGACAGTCTGGTACCTATCGGAGGCATTCGGGTAGGTCAGATCGTCGAACAGCACGGCTGTACCAGCCCGCACGTCGATGGTCGGCGCATTTGGTGACAGATGAATGACGCGCAGCTTCGCCTGCCCAGCTGGCGCACTGCCATTCATATCCTCGAATGCCACCAGGGTGAATTCGCCCGCCGCTATTGCTGCGCCCTGAGGATCGATCAGGCCAATCGCGGCGATGGTGTAATCCTTGCCTGCGCCTGTGGTAATCGACGTTTCGAACACCACGGTTGCAGCGCCAGCCGCGCGAATCTGCACGCGGAACGTGCCCGCGTTCACCGGCAGGTAGCTGCTCAACTGGCCAAAGGCGACATTCGAAACTACTTTCAGCTGGTCGATAAACACGTCGACGCTCGGCGCATCAGGTGCCCCGTGCAGGATACGTATGCGCGCCACGCCACTCGCCTGCGCATCAATCGTGGGCGTGACCTTGAAGGCTTGTGCGCCGCTGCCGCTCAACAGGCCGTTCGCCCAGGCGGTTGCCACTTGGCCAGCCGCCAGCGTTGCCGTGGTCGTGT
>JACMIM010000331.1 GCA_014381165.1 Roseiflexaceae bacterium | reverse complement strand
GTTACTTCCTTGCCCGCCGTAGGCGAAATGAAAACGCTTGGGCAACTGCGTAACTCCTACTGTCTAATAGGGAGATCACATAAACAAAGAACAAAGAACAAAGCGGACATGCTTTTGAACTGCGGCGGAGCACTACTGTTCTGTGTTTCTTTGTTCTTTGTTCTCTATAAGGAGCTACTTTCCCAGCGAATGTTCGACCACATCGAAGATTTGTTCGGACAGCTCTTCGATCGGCAGGTAGGCATCGAAGACACGCCAGCGATCGGGTGATTCGGCGATCAGCTGGCGGTAGCCCTGTTCGACGCGCTGATGAAAGGCTAGCTCTCGCGCATCCAGCCGATTCCACTCCATTGGCGCAGCTGTTCGGCCATCGGGCAGCGGCGATTGCCGGGCATTCTGACGGGCGCGCTCGCGAGCGATAAACTTACGCTCCAGCCCGGCTTCGGCGCTGATATCAAGCAGAATGGTGACATCTGGCGTCAGCCCACCGGTCGCCATCTTGGTCAGCGTGCGCAGCTCGTCTAGGTCGCGCCCAAGCCCAAAACCCTGGTAAGCGTAGGTCGAATCGGCATAGCGATCGCACAGCACAATGCCATTGTGATCGAGATACGGCCGAATGACCTCATTGACCAGCTGCGCGCGCGCCGCCGAAAACAGCAGCGTTTCGGTCATCGGCTGTATCTCGGTATTATGCAAGTCGAGCACGATCCGGCGGATCATGTCGCTGATCCGCGTGCCGCCTGGCTCGCGTACCATGATGACCGGGTAGCCGCGTTCGCTCAAGCGCTCGTAGAGCAGGCGCGACTGCGTGCTCTTGCCGCAGCCCTCAGGGCCTTCGAATGTGATGAAAAAGCTCATATGGTATGGAACCAGCGATTTGGGGCTGGGGCTAGGGGCTAGGAACCATAAGGGAAGTTGAGACCCCCTAGCCCCCAGATCCTACCGCCGAATCCCTATCCCCTAGAAAGTTTCACCCGCCGATTTGGTTCGCGTCCACGGCTTTCTGAACGCACGTTGTAGCGTTCAGCCATCTGATGCTGGAGCTTGCGGATGTAGTTGCCGCGTGGCGTCAACTCGACGGCGCTGCGATCGCCGGTGAGCATATCGGTGATCGCCTGCTCGGTTTCCTCGCGGGCCTCTACTTCGTCGTCGCCAGTTGCGCCGCCTTGATCGCCACCACCGCGATAGGCCGGGCTGACTGGGGCCTCAACCGGGCTGATATTGAAGATATCGGCCAGCTGTCGTTCCATTTGATGAATGGTATTGTTGCGCAGCACATACACCGGCACGCCGCGTCCCTCGGCCTGTCGCAGCCGATCAGCCCCTTGGCGGTAGTAGTTCTTGAGCGTCATAACCAGGCTGGCCTCGCTCATCTCGCGCACAATTGTGGCTGGCACACGCAGGTTGCCAATCGCCCGCTCGAGCCGGTCGCGGCTGATACCAAACGGGTAGATACGCTGGGTCGCCGCGCTGGGCGTGCTGGGCGTGCTGGGCGCAAATGAGCTGCGGTCGCGCTCGGCGTAGCTGCCATTGCTTTGGCCGGTACGTTGAACCAAGCCGGCACCATCGCGCGGGCCACCGCGCGGGCCGCCGCGCTGGCCGTAGCCAACACCATCACGCTGGTCGCGCTGGCCATAGCCGGTGCCATTACGCCCGTTGGTCTCGCGCGTGCGGCGGTAATCCTGTACGTGGATGTCGTTATCGGCATTGCGTTCGCGCAGTTCGGCTTGCGGGTCTTCGCCACGCAGAATCGCATCGACCGCGCTCGCCACATCGGGGTAGACGATCACCTTATCCCAGCTTTGAATTTCGACGAGAATGTCAAAGGTCGGCGGGGCTTTGCGCTCCAGCACAGTCTTCTGGGTGCCGCGCCGCCGCGCTTCATCGTCGCCGAGTGTGACCGCCTGAATGCCGCCGATCAGGTCGGACAGTGTCGGGTTGATCATCAGATTGTCGAGCGTATTTCCGTGGGCGGTGCCGATCAGCTGCACGCCGCGTTCGGCGATCGTGCGCGAGGCGGTTGCCTCAAGCTCGGTGCCGATCTCGTCGATCACAATCACTTCGGGCATGTGGTTTTCCACCGCCTCGATCATGATCGCGTGCTGCTCGGATGGGCGCGGCACCTGCATGCGGCGGGCGCGGCCAATCCCAGGGTGCGGAATGTCGCCGTCGCCGGCGATCTCATTCGAGGTATCGACAATCACCACGCGCTTGCGCAATTCGTCGGCCTCGACACGCGCAGTCTCGCGCAGCAGTGTGGTCTTGCCAACGCCAGGGCGGCCAAGCAGTAGCACGCTTTGGCCCGACTCAATCAGATCGCGCAAAATGGTAATCGTGCCGAACACCGCACGGCCCACGCGGCAGGTCAGGCCGATCACATTACCGGAGCGGTTGCGGAGCGCCGAGATACGGTGAAGCGTGCGTGGAATACCGGCGCGGTTATCCTCGCCAAACATGCCAATGCGCGAGATCACATAGTCGATATCATCCTGGGTGATCTCCTGAGCGCTCAGAAAACGCTCATAGGTGCGGTAGCGCGCCTCTGGCAGTCGGCCAAGATCCATCACAACCTCAAGCAGGTTTTCGTTATCGGCCTCAGTTTCAAGCGCCGTCTGGATGGCCGACGGCAGCGTCTCCAGCAGCAGCTCGATGTTGCTCGTGATATCCTGTTGATTTGACATATGCCCTCGCGTTCTCGTTGATCGAGGATATCGTTGGTATTGGCAAGCGGGTTTCGACAATTGTCTCGATCGCAGGCCGTAGAATAGTCTGCCGTACTGGGGCAGTCGTATGCTTTACGTACAGCGCCTGTTCACCGATCGGCTGAAACCCAAGATCACTGGCCGGGAGCAGCAGCTCGCGCTGATACTCGCGTAGCAAAAGATAGACTGGCAAGTCATCGCGTATCTGAGCGAGACCAAAGCGAATGACATCCGGTGTCAGGTCGCGTACTTCTGGGTGCAGAAGTAGCGAAAAGACGTGACCGGCGGGGCCACTGGTCACATGCAGATACGTAGACAAGGTGTCGTCAGTTCCAAGCACCCAGCCATGCGCGTTGGGGCGGCTCAACCGCCGGCGCGGTAGCTTCCACGATCTGCTTTCGCGTACCTCGGCCTGCTGCACAGGCTTGGGCGTGGTCAGGCCGTAGAGCTTCTGGATGGCAAACAGCGAACGCCGGGTTTGCGGGCGCAAGGGCGCAAGCGAGGTGCCTTGATCCCAGTCTGGCCCTTCCAGGCGCAGCACCGATTGGGTCGTATAGTGAACAAAACCAAGTTGGCGAAAAATCTCCCGTAGCTCGCCATGGCGCTGCGAGAGCGCCGCGTAGAGCCGCTGTACCGAGGCACGTCCGGCCCTGAAGATCAGATGCTCGAGCAGGCGAAACCATAAATCGGGGTCGGTGGGGTAGCCGCGCTCGCCGCCATAGGTCGCAAGCATGACGATATCGTGCTCGGCCCGGCTGCTGCGCCCAAGTGACTGGACAGCGGCGCGCACACTGCGTTCGCGGTGCATCAGCGTCGCGCCGTCGTAGCTGCTACCAGCGGTCATGCTGCGTAGCGCGCACCAGAAGAAGCGGTGCGGCTTTGCCAGCATGGCCTCGTTGTACAGCATCACCTGGCTGCGCGGCTTGCGCCGAAGGGTCCAGAGATCACCGGGTGTGGCGGGTGAGATCATAATTCTAGAAAGAAGCGGTGCATGCGGTCATCGTCGGTCAACTCAGGGTGAAAGGAGCTAGCGAGCAGCCTATTCTGGCGGGCCGCAACAATCCGGCCATCGTCGAGCACGGCCAGCACTTCGACAGCAGGGCCGGGCTGCTCCAGAATCGGCGCGCGGATAAACACGGTATGCATTGGTGCATCGCCCAGCGCGTCGATCAAAAGATCGGCCTCGAAGCTATCGAGCTGGCGCCCAAAGGCATTGCGCCGTGCCACAATATCCATCAGCTCCAGTGCGGGCTGGCCGGGCTTGCCATCAGCGATCTGCCTGGCCATAAGAATAGCCCCAGCGCAGGTGCCCCACAGCGGCATGCCTGCCTGGGCGCGCGCCCGAATTGGCTCCAGCAGCTCATACAGCACCATCAGCCGCCCGATTGTGGTGCTTTCGCCCCCTGGAATAATCAGACGCTCGACGTGCGCTAAATGTTTCGGCTGGCGCACCTCGGTGACGGCAACGCCGATGCGCTCGAGCATCGCACGATGCTCACGAAAGTCGCCCTGAAGCGCGAGAACTCCAACTGTCATAGGTTTCTGTTTGGAGGGACTGCGCCCCTCCATTTTGCGCGGGCGGCTGGCCCACCCGCGCAGAAATGAAGTGTACGAAGGCCGACGGCCCGCACTACCAGCCGCGCCCCGCCATCAACTGGCCAGCGGGCAACGAGGAGATGTTGATCCCAACCATGGCCTCGCCCAAGCCGCGCGAGACTTCGGCGATAATATCTGGCTCGTTGTAGTGAGTAGTCGCCTGAACGATCGCGCGCGCGCGCTTGACCGGATCGCCCGATTTGAAGATACCCGAGCCGACGAACACGCCATCGACGCCGAGCTGCATCATCAGCGCCGCATCGGCTGGGGTAGCGATGCCGCCTGCGGCAAAGTTAACCACCGGCAGCTTGCGGTTTTCGGCCACCGAGCGCACGAGTTCGTAGGGTGCCTGAATGCTCTTGGCGTAGGTGAACAGCTCGTCCTCGTCCATGCTGGACAGGCGGCGAATCTCGGCCATCACCGTGCGGGCGTGGCGCACCGCCTCGACAACATCGCCGGTGCCGGCCTCGCCCTTGGTGCGTAGCATGGCCGCGCCTTCGCCGATGCGGCGCAGTGCCTCACCCAAGTTGCGGCAACCACAGATAAACGGCACTTTATAACGGTGCTTGTTGATGTGGTGCTCTTCATCGGCGGGCGTCAGTACCTCGCTCTCGTCGATATAATCGACGCCGAGCGATTCCAGCACCTGCGCCTCGACGATATGGCCGATGCGGGCCTTGGCCATGACTGGAATGGTCACTGCCTCGATGATACCCTGGATCATGTCGGGATCGCTCATACGCGCAACACCGCCCTGGGCGCGGATGTCGGCGGGGACGCGCTCGAGCGCCATAACTGCTACGGCACCAGCCTCCTCGGCGATTCGAGCCTGCTCGGGGGTGACGACATCCATGATCACACCGCCCTTCAGCATCTGCGCCAGGCCAGCTTTTGTCGTCCACGTAGACTTGTCCATACGGCTCCTCAACCATCTAGAAATGAGTAAGAAAGTACTACTTTCATTTTACCACATGGCGCGATCGGGCGCAGGGCGGAGCTCGTTGGCGCGGGCGCTGAAGCGACCCGGCGCTGAAACGCCGGGCTATTTGGTATGAGATGGCCGGGGGTGGAAGGAGGGTGTGGCGTAACGTTTTGCAGCTGTGGCATCGTGGGCGAGAAGCCTACTATTACGATCAGGACTTTCGCTTGCTACCAAAATTCATTCTTTTCTTAGCAGTTTTTGCGCTGCGGCGCAAAAAACTGCTAAGAAAAACAATTCCTTGCCCGCCGCAGGCGAAAAAGACGCTTTAAGCGAAAGTCCTGACGATGCAAAACACGCGAAAGCGCGTTGCATTACTGCAACGTGCTTTAGCACGTTTTGGGTGACACCAGCGGGCTTCTCGCCCACAGATACCAATGGCGCAGGACGTTTTGTCACACCCGTGGAACGATGAGTAATAGTGTGCTACGTAACGCCTGCAGACGTGAAGAAAAGGAGCGCTGCGTGGCCTAAACCCGCTGTGGGCGGTCGAGAACAACCGCATACGTGGCCTTCCAGTCCTGCACGCTTTCCTCAGAGATAGCATCGAGCAGCGCGGAGATCGTTTTGACCGATTCCTCAATGTCTCGGACATCCTCCAGTGTTTCCTCGGCGGTTGCGATCATTGAGACATTCAGTGTGATGCAGGACAGGCGATTGTTGATGCGATCTTTGAGCATGTTGCGAATATCGCTCACTGCGGCGTGGCGCACCTGGCGCTGGCGTTGGCGCACGCCCCAGATGATCAGGCCGTGCAGCACGCCGATACTGGCCGCAGTCCAGACCGCGACTTGCCAGTATGCATCATTCTGCGCGCCAATCAATCGCGGCACCAGCAAAATAATGGCAATGCCAGCAGCGCTCAACCACAGTTCAATGTTGCGGAGAAATGATGACTGCATGCTTAACGCTCCTTGAGAACACCCAACAATTGTTTGACTGTATCGCCCAGCTGCGTATGGGTGTACGGTTTAGCTAAAACTGCGTCTACGCCATAAGTGGGCGCTTCGGCGATCAGTGCGGTATTGGCAAAGCCGGTAATCAGCAGAATGCTACTACCAGGCGAGCGCTGTTTGACTGCACGCGCCAGCTGAAGGCCATTCATCTGCGGCATTAGATAGTCGGTGATCACGAGCTTGAATGGCTGCTGCCCACACAACTCGTAGGCGGCGAACGGCGAAACCGTAGAAATGATTGTCACCGGCAGGCTGGCGAGTAGTCGCTCAAGGTGTCGGCACAGCAAGCGCAGCAACTGCGGGTCGTCGTCGACGGCGAGGATGTTGATGGCAGGTGTTGGCGGCATAAGCACAACAAATCCTCTAGACAATGTCGCTTACAGGCACAGACTAGAATGGTACTACTCGTATTTTACAAACGCAACGACCCGTAGGGGTAGACAGTCACATGCCAAAGTGGTAGCAAATGCTGAAGCTTGGCTGGGTTAGAACAAGCGCCCGCCCGCCCGAAAAATATGCTATGCTTATTATTACGCACTGCGTTATTTCTTGATATCAGAATCAGGAGCAGATCAATGACGATTGAAACCACAAGCCGCCCAATCGATTTCTACCAGATCGACGAACTCATTTCCGAGGGCGACCGCGAAGTGCGCGACCGCGTGCGGGCCTTCTGCGACGACGAGGTTATTCCGATTATTGGCGGCTATTGGGAGCGCGCCGAGTTTCCTTTTGAACTCATTCCCAAGCTGGCCGAACTCGGTCTGGCCGGCGGTACCATTCAGGGCTATGGCTGTCCCGGCCTTTCCAGCGTGGCAAATGGCATTGTGTCGATGGAGCTTTCGCGCGGCGATGGCAGCTTCGAGACCTTTCTTGGCGTCACCAGTGGCCTGGCCATGGGGACGATCTTCTACTGCGGGTCGGAAGAGCAGAAGCAGCGTTGGCTGCCGTCCATGGCCAAACTCGAAACGATTGGCGCATTCGGCCTGACCGAGCCAAACGTGGGGTCAGACGCTTCGCACATCCAGACCACCGCGCGGCGCAGTGGCGACGGCTGGCTGCTGAATGGCGAGAAGAAGTGGATCGGCAACGCCACCTTCGCCGATGTGATTGTGATCTGGGCGCGCAACCAGGAAACCAACCAGATCAATGGATTTTTGGTCGAGAAAGGTTCGCCAGGCTTCGACGCGCAGGTAATCGGCGGCAAGATCAGCAAGCGCGCGTTGATCAACGCGCATATCACCATGACCGATGTACTGGTGCCGGAAAGCAACCGCTTGCAGAAGGCCAACTCGTTCAAGGACACTGCCAATGTGCTGAAGAACACGCGCTATGGCGTGGCCTGGGAGGCAGCCGGCCACGCAATGGCCGCGTTCGAGATCGCGCGCGAGTACGCAATGCAGCGCGAGCAGTTTGGTCGCCCGCTGGCCCGCTTTCAGCTCATCCAAGAGAAGCTGGTGCATATGTTGGGCGATGTGACGACCATGCAGCTGATGTGCCTGCGGCTTTCGCAGCTGCGCGACGCCGGCACGATGACCGAGGGCCAGGCATCGCTAGCCAAGCAGCACTGCTGCGCCCGCGCCCGCCATGTTGTCGCGCTGGGCCGCGAGATTCTGGGTGGCAATGGCATTCTGTTGGAATACCACATGGCCCGCCATTTCGCCGACATGGAGGCGGTCTATACCTACGAGGGTACCAACGAGATCAACACCATGGTTGTTGGCCGCGAGGTGACTGGTCAGGCAGCGTTTGTGTAGCTAGGGGCTGGGGGCTGGGGGCTGGGGTGCAACACACGGCCGCCTGGGCGGTACAGCGCGCGACGACGGACGACGGCTACTCACGCTGTCGTCCGTTGTTTTGTGTCGTAAGCTTGGTCAGGCACTTGCTACGTAGCAACCATGAGCGAACGCCCTGTGCGTTTCTCGCTCTTTATATTTGAAAGAGGCGTGAAATGGACACACACGGTAAGGTCATGATTATTACGGGCGCGTCGAGCGGCTTTGGCCGGATAGCGGCGCAGCTGGCAGCCGAGCAGGGGTACCGCGTGGTGGTCGCGGCGCGGCGGGCTGAACGGCTCGAGGAGCTTGTCGCCGAGATCGAGCAACACGGTGGCGCGGCACTAGCCGTACCTTGTGATGTGACGATCGACGCCGATCAGCAGCGGCTGATCGACACGACGCTGGAGCGCTTTGGCCAGATCGACGTGCTAGTGAACAATGCCGGCGTGCCGCTCG
>JACMIM010000330.1 GCA_014381165.1 Roseiflexaceae bacterium | reverse complement strand
TGCCATCGAGCGGGCTGCATACCAACGGCTACTCGCTGGCCCGCCGCGTCCTGGCCCCACTTGGCTATGAGTCGCGGCCAGCACTGCTTGGCGGCGTGTCGATCGGCGAGGCGCTGCTGGCTGTCCACCGGCCGTATCTGCGCGAAATCGAGGCAGTCTGGGCAGCGGGGCTGACTATTCACGCGCTGGCGCACATCACTGGCGGCGGCGTGTGGGACAATCTGCCGCGCGTGCTGCCGCATGGGCTGGGCGCGCAGCTCCGGCATGGCAGCTGGGACATCCCGCCAATCTTCGAGTTGCTCGTGGGCCAAGCTGGTTTGAACGAGCACGAAGCCTTCCACGCACTGAATATGGGCCTGGGCATGCTGCTGCTGCTGCCCGCTGCCGAGGCCGACGCCGCGCTGCGTGTGCTGCCCGAGGCCCGGCTGGTCGGCGAGGTTGTGGTGGGTGCTGGTGTGGTGCTAAAGTAGGGCTGAAAAGTTGACGTTGAGGCACGATATACCGTGCCCATACGAGGGTGATGCTATTATGCGCAGAAGCGTGTGTGTTCGTGCTTTTATGTGGCTGCTGGTATGCTGCGTATCGTTGTTGCTGGCTGCGCTGCCGAGCGCGGTGCTGGCGGCTGGCCCCGCCCCTGCCGAAAGCCGCGGGCTAGTTGGCCCAATTATTCTGCTGATTGTGATTGTGCTGCTGAATGCTTTTGCGCTCTCGTTTGCCTTTCGGTTGCGGCGCTACTTTCGTGAGTTGGCCGACCAAGGCGATGATGAGTAGGTTTCGTAGCGCCGTGCGAGTGTGCAAATCAGCGGCTTCTGAGCGTTCAATTCCCCGAATCTCGAAAAACCTTCTGCACCCTTGCGTGCCCGCGTATCCGCCCGATATGCGACCATCGACCGCAGCTGTGCAGCTGTGTAGTATACCTATGCGTGCTGCGTGAGGAAGAGTCATGAATAAGTTCGCTTTCGTGATACTAAGTATCCTTGTTACCGCTAGCAGTTTGATGCCGGCCAATGCCCAGGAGCCAACGCCACCGCCACCGCCGTTGGATATTTCCAGTGTCGCCGCGCTCGACCGGCAGGATTTTATTGGCATGGTCGTCCGTGACCCCTTCTATGAGTGGAATTCAAACCCGGCATTCCCTCAAGCTTCGAACAAGGACTTTCTCGACCAGATGGGTCAGGTGCTTGCGAAATCTGGCGTGCAGTGGGTGCGATTCGAGGTTCACCTCGGCAGCGCCTTCGAAAGCGATCTGGCCGCGCACGATTATTTTATCAACGAGGTTGCGCCGCGCCACAAGCTGAAAGTGTTAGCGCTGCTGGGCTTCGATCTGCTGCGCGGGCGGAGCGTGTGGGAGCTAGAGAAAGGGCCGTTTCTGTATAATCGGCGCTTTGGCGGCGGGGTGAATGGCTACATGGAGCAGTGGCTCGACCGGGCACTGCGGGTTGCCGACCGCTACAAGGGCAACATTCACGCCTACGAGCTGCTGAACGAGCAAAACCGCATGCCGGCTGGCGAACAGGGCCAGGACGGGCAAAAGGATATTCCCGCAGGCGCGGGCATTCCGCCGTCGATCGTCGGTCGGCTGGTCACCAAGTTCTTTCGGCTCTGCCATAACCTTGACACACTAGCCGAGGAGCCGCGCCATAGTTGTGGTGAAGCCCAGATCGTTCTGGGTGGTCTGCATCCGCGCGGCACGAGCGACCGCGAGAAGCCAAGCACAATCGCGCTGACCGATGAAGCGTATTTGCGTGCGATCTACGGCGATGCAAGCTCGTTCGAGGGCTTCAAGAGCGCTTACAAATGCACGCCCGCCTGCTATCCGGTGGATGGAATTGCCTATCATCCCTACCCTGAGGAGGTGCGGCTTTCGCCGAACTACGCGCGCCAGGTGCAAGTAGATACTGGCGTCGACCGGATGCTCAAGGTGATGGCCGAGTTCGACCCAGGCAAGCAGTTATGGATTACCGAGATCGGCTATAACGTTGCCTTCTACCGTAACAGCCCGGCGGAGCTTGGTGCATTCATGGCCGATATTTACACAACACTGGCGGCGCGACCGGAGATTGCCAACGTATTTTGGTTCAAGTATGAGGATTTCGCACCGTGGGAATCCGACCCGGAGCGCGAAACAGAGGCGCAGAAATGGGGAATCGTCCGTATTCCATTCGAGGAAGCAGCGGGGCGGCCTGACGGCACACTGTATCAGGCCAACGGCGTGCCGAGCGAGTTCCGTGATTCGTACCATGTGCTGCGGGCGCTGAGTGGCGTCCCGCTCGGCCCGATTAAGCTCTACTTCCCACAAGCAAGCCAGTAGGCCTGGAATAAAAAACTAGTTGCCCATAACAAAAAGCGCCCGTGCACCCAGGCCATAGCCTGGGCGCACGGGCGCTTGAAACACTACCAGCGCGATCCGCCGCTCGACGATCGACGTTGAGCCTGGAAGCAGTCCGAGCACAGCACCGGCTTGTCGCCACGCGGCACAAACGGCACCTGCGCCTGGTTGCCACACGAGGCACACGTAGTCGTGTGCATTTCGCGCGGGGCACCACCGCCAAACCCGCCGCCAGCGCCACCACGGCTGCTGTAGCTGCCGCCGCCACCACCGCCACTATAGCTGTCGCGTTCGCCGTAGCTGCTGCCACCGCCACCGCCACCATAGCTGTCGCGCTCGCCGTAGCTATCGCGGCTGCGCCCAGCGCCACCGCCGCTACCGCCGCCAGCCTTGCGTGCCTGGCGGCACGATGGGCAGCGGGTGGGCTCGTTAGTGAAGCCCTTCTGCGCGTAGAACTCCTGCTCGCCCGCCGTAAACACAAACTCTGTCCCACAGTCCCTGCATGCGAGGGTCTTGTCCGCGTAGCTCATCGCTACTCACTCCTTGTTGGGTTAAGGCCAAAAAATGGGTCCATCGGCTTGGGAACGTGAGCAGGAATATCCATCGCTCTGAAGGGGGCGGCGGGTCTCAACGCATCTCGTGGCTAGCCAAACCTTTGAACTGCAAAGAGCATACCATAGTTTATTTTTGGTTTCAAGTAGCAGTTTGGGCTGGGGCAGGAAACTGGGGCTAGGGGCTAGGGGCTAGGCACTGAGTTCGAAAACGAGAGAATGGTTTCATAATCCCAGGCCCTAGTCCCTAGCCCCTAGCTGAGAATGGTTTCATAACTCCAGTCCCTAGCCCCTAGCTTGGATGCTTAGTTCTCACCCAAACAGCGATTCTACCGCGCTCGAGAGCTGGCGCAGATTACGCACCTCATGCACGGCGTCGCACATTGGTGCATAGGCCAGCATGTCGCTGCTGAGGCTGCCGGGGTCATAGCGGCCCCACATCGCGCGGGACTCGGGGTTGAACCAGATGATTCGCTTGGCGCGGGCCTTCAGCTGCGCAAAGGCGGCCAGGTTTGGGTCGTTCTCGTTGTTACGCGCATCGCCGAGCAGGATCACGGTGGTGCGCTGATCGACCACGCCGCCATAGCTATTCATGAACTCCTTCAAACTGTTGCCGAGATCGGTGCTATAGCTACGCGAGGGCTGGATGGCGCGCATGACCTCGGGGATGGCATCCTCGGGCCGCAGTTCATCGAAGTAGCGGCTGATATCGTGGATGGTGTCGATAAAGGCAAAGGTGCGCGTGCGGCTGATCTGATCCTGCATGGCATACAGGAGCATGAGCAGAAAGCTCACGACTGTCTCAGTCGAGCGGCTGCGGTCGACGATTACAACAATCTTGGGCTTGAGATGCTTGCGGCGGTGGCGAATCTCCAGCGGCACGCCGCCGTAGCGCAGGTTGCTGCGAATCGTGCTCTTGGCGTCGATCGTGCCCTTGCTCGCGCGGCGGTGGCGTAACGCGGCCCGGCTGCGCAGGCGAGCGGCCAGCTTGGTAACGACGCCGCGCAGATCGTCGATCTCCTGGCCTGCCAAGTGCTCCAGCGGCTTGTCGAGTAGGTCCTCGACTGGGCGCTGGGGCGGGCGGTTCTCCAGCTCGCGCCGTAGCAGCCCTTGGGCCAGTTCGATCTGGATCTGTTCCGCTAGCGCCTCACGGTTCTCGCGGGCGTCGCGGGCCAGTTGCTGAAGCTGCTCCTCGCTAATGCCGGCCTCACGCATCTTTTCGATCAGCTGCTGAAGCATGTCTTCGAGCTTGCTGAAATCGAGATCGCGCATGGCGCGGCGCATGGCCTGCTGTTGGGCGTAGCGGCTGGCATTCGGCATGCCGTCGAGTGTGGGCTGAAGCATGTCGCGCAGGGCCTGGCCCTCCATCTGCACGCCACGCATCATGGCCTCGAACAGCTGGCGCAGCTGCTCGGGGGTCATTTCCAGCATCTCGCGTAGGGCCTGTTCCAGCTTCTGCTGGTCGTCCTCGCCCATACCTTGGCCGGGCTGGTTGGGCATTGGTGGTGCGCCCGCACCAAAGAAGGACGGAAACAGCTCGTCGAACTGTTCGTGGTCGCGAACCTCCTTAACCAACGTGGAGCGCAGTGCCAAGCGGAATAACTCGCGATCACGAATACCTGCCGCCGCCATCGCGCGCAGCGCATCGGCACTTTCGGCTATCGAGACACGCACGCCAGCAGCACGTAGCGCGGCGATGAACTCTACCAGACGATCGTCCATGGGATCACCTTTTCTAGGAGTTAGGGTCTAGGGGCTAGGAGCTAGGCAGAAAGCGTATTTGCGTGTGCAGCTAGGCTACAATCGAGTCCGGTTTCCCTAGCCCCCAGCTCCTAGTCCGCGCTTTCTATTTACTCCACCTTTTTCACGGCATGCCCACCGAAGCCCTTGCGCATCGCGGCGAGGACTTTGGCGGCGAATGACTCGGGGCGGCGGGAATGGAAGCGTTCGAACAGCGAGAGCGTGATCACCGGCGCGGGCACATCCTGGTCGATCGCCGCCTGGATCGTCCAGCGGCCCTCGCCACTGTCCTCGACATACCCGCGCAGGCTGGCCAAATCGGGGTCTTCGGCAAAGGCGTCCTCGGCCAGTTCCAACAGCCAGGAGCGCACCACCGAGCCGTGGTTCCAGACCGCAGCGATTTTGTGCATGTCGAGATTAAAATCCTGTCGGGTGCGCATGATTTCAAACCCTTCGGCGTAGGCCTGCATCATGCCATACTCGACGCCATTATGTACCATCTTGACATAGTGACCAGAGCCGACCGGGCCGCAGTGCAGATAGCCGTCTTCGGGTGCCAGATCGACAAAGGCCTGCTCAAGCGGCTTGACCGCCGCCGCTTCGCCGCCGACCATCAGGCAGAAGCCAAGCTCCAGGCCCCAGATACCGCCAGAGGTACCTTGGTCGATGTAGTTGATGCCCTTGGCCTTGAGCGTTTCTGCGCGGCGCATGTCGTCGTTGAAGTTGGTGTTGCCACTGTCAATGATGGTGTCGCCCGGCTCCATGAGGCTGGCCAAATGCATGACGGCGTCGTCGGTGATTTTGCCGGAGGGCAGCATGACCCAGACCGCACGCGGGGCAGGTAGCTTTGCGACCAGTTCTTCAAGCGAGTACGCGACCTCCAGACCGTCGGCGGCGATCTCCTCGGCCACGGCGGCGGTGCGGTTGTGCCCGATCACGCGGTGGCCTTTGCGCAGCCAGCGCCGCGCCATTCCCGCGCCCATGCGACCAAGTCCGGTAATGCCGATGTTCATATGAGAACTCCTTACACAGAGGCAATGCCACAAGGGATAAGCAGGACGCAGCGTTCATTGGGTATGGTGGGCCGTGCGTTGTGCGCGATATGTGATAGAAAAGCGTATTGCAGAAGTATACCACAGGGGCATCAGGCGGATTAGGTATAGGGTGAGGTTGGGAGTGCTGCGTCGCCACCACGGCCACCGGATGAATCCGGCGTCTGAAACGCCGAAACGCGCTGAAGCGCGTTCGAGCGAACAACGCGCTTCAGCGCGTTTCCTGCTGATAACAGCGGGCTTCTAGCCCGCATATGTGGCGCGGCTGCAACAATCTAAATTCTACCCCCGGTGTGGAGTGCCAACGTGCTACGCCGCCTGCAACGCTGCGCCCACGGCCTGCGCGGCCAGTGGCGGGCGCAGCAGCATCAAGGTCTCGCTGCCGGCAGTGCGCCACTTGCCGATCTCCAACAGCTGATCGGCCACGGCCTGGGCGGCAGCGGCCCCGGCCGATTGGCCCTCGGCGACCCGCACGAATTCGAGCATGCCAATATGGTTGACTTCCGGGCAGATCAGCACATCGGGCGGGTTGGCGGCAAGCTGAAAGCGGGTCAACTGGGCGACCAGAATGGCCAGGCCGCGGTTGGCGACCGTCATTGGCACGCTTGGTAATAGATTGACTAAACCGAGCGGGCCTGAGCCGGTGGCGGTGATCTGGAAATCGGCGCAAGCCCCGCCGAGATCGACGGCGATGACTTTGTCGGCACCCAGGCGGCGCGCGACATCGACTGGCACATTGTTGACAATGCCGGCGTCGGCCAGAACCATATTGTCGCGATTAAGCGGCGGAAAAATACCAGGGAGCGCAATCGCGCCCATCAGCGGCTCGACGATCGGGCCGCTCTGGATGACAACTTCCTGGCCAGAAACCAAATCAGCGGCGACCAGCGCAACCGGGATTCGCAGTTCTTCAAAGGTCATGTCGCCGAGCATATCGTCCATGGTGGTGCGGAAGCGCTTGAGGCCAAGCATGCCCAGGCCGAGCGGGTCGCGCTCCATCAGCCGCCAGATCGAGGTGGCCGCAAAGGTGTCGGCGATCTCTCGCACGCTGTAGCCGGCAGCGTAGAGCACCGCCACCACGCCGCCGATCGAGGTGCCGACCATGAGATCGATTGGAATGCCGATCGACTCGATTGTCTCCAGCACGCCCAGGTGTGCGCCGCCCTTGCCGCCGCCGCCGCCCATCACTAGCGCGAGCGTGCGCCCGCGCCCGTGCTTCGGCTCGATTGTCTCGCTTTCCAGGTTATTCATTGCTGCCACCATTGGTTGTTTGGGATTCTGTATGGGATGAGACGCTCAACAGAAACGGGAAGTTTCACTCTTGTTTTTGAGATAGTATCCAAAAACCGTACCACGGTGTACGATCTGAGCCAGCATTGTTTTATTTCGCCTGCGGCGGGCAAGGAAACAACGAATCATTGTTTCGGTTTTTGGCGCAGAGCGCCAAAACCGAAACAAAAAACATAGAGCTTTCATGCTGCCGCAGGCAAGAACCGTCAACCAACTGCGTAAGTCCTATTCCGATAACCACGAAGGCCTACTCGATCAGTTGCTTGGCCAGGGCTAGATGCTTGGCCAGTGTTGCTGGATCATCGGCGCGGAGCGTGAGGTGGCCGAGCTTGCGAGCGGGGCGCAGCGCTTTGCCATAGAGGGACAACGCTTGTTGATAGGACGGCTCTTTTATCAAATCAATGCTATACCTCCCTTTCCGAAATTGGTAATCCTCATGCAGGGTGCCAAGTGCCACAATGGCGTTGCGCACAACCGGTTCTTGTTGGCCCACTTTCAGCAACAGGCTCTCCCAGAATTCGGTCTCTGAAGATCCGGCAAAGGCTGGGACAGTACAATCTTGGAAGCGGCGAAAGATGCGGCGCTCGTT
>JACMIM010000329.1 GCA_014381165.1 Roseiflexaceae bacterium | reverse complement strand
GCTGTAGATACGCGGCGCGTGGCGGATCAGCCGCCAGTTGAATTGAAGTGTGTGCATAAGAAAGAAGTACTCGTTGATATGCTGCGGTGCCGCATATCAACGATAGGTACTGGCATCCTCTCCGAGTCGAATAAGTTCGGCGAAACGTGAATGAGGGTCGGCGGCGAGCGTGGCGCGCGGGCCAAACTCAGCAACCCGGCCGTGGTCGAGCACGAGAATGCTGTCGGCGCGGCGCAGGGTGGCCAGCCGATGTGCAATAATCACAGCGCTGCGGCCAGCCAGCAACCGGTCGATCGCGCGCTCCAGCAGGGCCTCGCTGGCCGGGTCGAGCCGTGATGATGCTTCGTCCAGAATGATTAGGCCAGGGTCGCGTAAGAACACGCGGGCGCAGGCCAGCAGCTGGGCCTGCCCAGCAGAAAGCCCGACGCCGCCGCTGCCAAGGCGGGTGTCCAGGCCCTGCGGCAGCCGCTCGATCAGCTCGCGCAGGCCGAGCGCCTCCAACACTCGCCAGATCGCCGCGTCGTCGATCTGGCGGTCGAACAGCGTGATGTTCTCGCGGGCGCTCGCGCCAAAGATTTGTACGTCCTGAGTAACCACGCCGACCCGGCGGCGAACATCGCTCAGTGCTAGGTCACGTAGATTGTGGCCGCCAAGCCGGATGCCGCCTGCGCCAGGGTCGTACAGGCGCAGCAGCAGCCGAATCAGTGTGGTCTTGCCGCTGCCAGTGCGGCCAAGCACGCCCAGCGTGTGACCAGCAGGCAGATCAAAGGCGATGTCCTGTAGCACATGATCTGGTTGCGTAGTCGGGTCGGCCTGTGAACCGCCTGCTGGCAGTTCATCGCCATAGCTGAAAGTGACACCGGCGAATGTCACGTTCAGCGGGCCGCTTGGTAGTTCGGCGGAGGGCTGTTCGCGAATAACCGGCTGCGTGCCAAGTAACGCGGCCACGCGGGCAAGCCCGGCACTAGCCTGTTGCATATCCTCGGCCTGGTTGCGGATGCCCTCCAGTGGCCGCGCCAGCAGGCCGACATACACGGTGATCAAGAAGGCCGTGCCGATTGTCGCCTGCCCCTGCGTATACAGCCACGCGCCAAGCGCAAGCCCGCTGGCAAAGCCGACTGCGAACAGCGCCTGGCTTGTGATAAAGATGTATGTGCGGGCTAGAAATGCGCGCAGCAGCACTGCCAGTTGCGATGTGAGCAGCGTATCAAGCTGGCGCAGGATGTGCAATTCTGCCCCATTGGCGCGGATGTCCTCGGTCGCGCGCAGGCGCTCCTCTAAAAACCCGCCAAGATCAGCTTCAGATTGAAGCGCGGCCTGCCAACGTGCGCTGCCGACGCGCTGCACTGTGTTCAGCGCCGCCAGTGTCACCAGCGCGTAGATACTCACGCCCAGGCCAGCGCGCCAGTCTTCGCGCCACAGCAGCGCCAGCACGCCGATCAGCAGCAGCAGGTTGCCCAGTAGCGCCACCACGAACTGCGAGAAAAAGTTGGCCAACGCCGTCACATCGCCATCGATCCGTTCGATCAGCGCGCCCGGCGGGTGCTGCTTGTGAAAGGAAAGATCGAGGCCGAGCACATGCCGCAACAGATCGCCGCGCAGCCGGTTGGTCGCCGCCCAGCCGACGATCTCGGACATGTAGGCCGCGCCGATCCGCACGGCCTGGCCCACCAGTGCCGCCGCAATAAACAGCAGCGCGGCGTTGGCGAGCGCCGAGGCTGGCCCACCGCGCTCGGCGGTGTCGATAAAGCTACGCATGATCTGCGGGCCAATCAGCTCGATCGCAATCGCCACAAGTAGCAGCGCCGACATCAGCAGGGCAGGCCGCCACAGCGGTGCCAGGTAGCGGCGCAGCAGGCCGCTACTATATGTAAAAGACACGTTCATGGGTATTCCTTTTGAGCTAACAGCTCAACTGGCTGAAAAAAGACTGCGGCCACGAGCGTAGGCTGCCCATGGCCGCAAAAAAGGCCACAGGGCGAGATACGCCCCGTGACCGCAGGATGTGCTCAGCGCAAACGTGTCAGGCACAGTGAAATCCGTTAGTCAGACGCAGGACAAGACTGGCATCTCCGTGCCTGCCTCGATCAGCTGCGTATGCTAGCGTGCCACTGTCAACCCGCACTGTTGGCGAGATTATGCAGAAGGCGCACTCAAACCAATGCGATCACCCCAACGGTATCGCGGTTTAATTGGCGGGTTAAGTGTGGCATGTGTGTTCTGCTCCTGTATTGAAGAGATATAACTCATCCTACAAGCTATGTACGGCACCGTCAAGTCATTCTTTCGCCCGATTGTGCGCCTGGGCTGTGGTACACTAGTGCCAGCGAGAAGCCTATGATTAGCTAAGGATGTGCGGGTATGAATGCACAAAGAGCAAGCGCGTATTCTGCCCAAGATTACTTGATGTACGAACGCGCAGGCGCTGATCGCCATGAGTATATCGCTGGTGCGGTGTATGCGATGGCAGGTGGAAGCGAACAGCATAATTTGATTGTCGGCAATGTCTACGCAAGCTTGCATGCGCAATTGCGCCGCCGCCAATGCACCGTGTATCCCAGCGATATGCGCGTGCTCATTCCAGCGATTCCCCGCTACACCTATCCTGATATCAGCACTGTGTGCGGCACAGCACAATTTGAAGATGGAAGGCGTGATACCTTACTCAACCCATCTATTATCATCGAAGTACTTTCGCCATCAACCGAGAAACATGATCGCGGGGTAAAGTTTAAGCACTATTGGTCAGTTCCTTCAATACAAGAATATATTCTAATCGACCAAGAAACATATCGGCTTGAACGCTTTGCGCGCCATCCAGATGAACCGCAAATCTACTTGTTCGAAGTCTACACCGAGCCACAAGATCAGGTATACCTGGCCGCAATCGATTGTACCGTGCTCCTCGCAGATATCTATGAGAAAGTTACGTTTGAGCCTATCAACCGTGCGCCATAGAGCGGCTACAGCCGTATTTCATCAGCTAGCCGATATATATACATTTCCAAGGAGATAGCACATGACGGCACTCGAACCACTGCTCTTGGAGCGCAAGCTCGATACGCGACTGTGGGGTGGCCATACGCTAGGCGCGTGGCTGCGGCTCGAAGATGCACCAGTGCAGCTGGCCGAATCCTGGCAGGTCTATGAGCATAATCGCATTGCCAGCGGCACGCACGCTGGGCGCAGACTGGCCGAGGTCGCCGCCGAACAGGGCGCACAGTTGGTTGGCACGCGCAGCTTCGC
>JACMIM010000328.1 GCA_014381165.1 Roseiflexaceae bacterium | reverse complement strand
GTACACCGCCGGTGTCAATGATCGCCTGCTCCATCGCTGGGCTGATTGTGTGTGCAAGGACGGCGCTGGTTCTGCCATACTCGATGCGCAGCACCATGCCGCTGCCCGCCGTACCAGCCACCAGAATCTGGAATGCCAGCCCGCCAACCCGAAAGGTCTGGCCTGCTTCGCCAACCTTTAGGGCCGCCCCTGCCACGCGCAGCTGGCGTTGCCACTCGCTTAGAACCGCGCTGCTCTGACCAAGCCCTGTAACGACCACAAGCCCGGCCTGGTAGCGCGCCAGCGCGGCAACCTGGCCGGGCAGGTGTGCGCGGTCGGCCGATGTTAGCACCACAGCATCAAGATGGCGCTTCCAGAACGGCAGGTGCGCGCCAATACCGCTCACGAGTGCAGCTGGGTCGCTGCCGCCATCCACAAGAATATGGCTGCCGTTGGGTGCTTGAATCAGCACCGCATCGCCAGCGCCCTCGATGAAAAACAGGTGCAGGCGACCATCGGGCCGCTGCACGAGCGCGATGATCGCCAGAAGCGCGGCGACGATACCAATTTGGACGCGGCGATGAGCTGGCATTGTGTAGCCCGTACATAGTTTCCGCTTGGCGTATTGCACGCCAAGCGGAAATAAAGATGATAGGTTGCTAGCATACGCAGCCAGTGCTACAGGGGTGTTACCGCTAAATAGCTAGGCTCGGATCGCCACTGCCTCAATTTCCACGCGCGCGTCGCGTGGCAGGCGTGCGACCTGAATCGTCGAGCGGGCTGGAAATGCGCTGGTGAAGAACTCGCTATAGATCGCATTCATTGCGGCAAAGTCGTTCATGTCTTGAAGAAACACCGTTGTCTTGACCACTTGGCTTAGTGAGCTACCGGCGGCGGCCAGCAACGCCGAAAGGTTATTCAGCGCCTGGCGGGTTTGCTCGCCCACATCGCCAGCATTGAAGCTGCCATCGGGCCGTAGTGGTATCTGGCCCGAGCAGAAAATAAGCTGGCCAGCTGCCACCGCCTGCGAGTACGGGCCAATCGCCGCTGGTGCCTCCGATGTACTGATTACCGTTCGTTCCACGTCTCTCTCCTTTGTGCAGTGTCTCCCAATTCACATAACCTTAGGACTTACACAGTTGGCGGTTCCTGCCTGCGGCAGCATGGAAGAGCTATCTTTTTTGTTTCGCTTTTTGGCGCAAAGCGCCAAAAAGCGAAACAAGTACTCGTTATTTCCTTGCTCGCCGCAGGCGAAATGAAAGCGCTTGGGCAACTGCGTAACTCCTAAACCTATTATATCAGGTGCGACTTTTTGCGTTGGAAATCCGGCACGCTGCGCCCATCACATGAAAGCTCTATCGGTTCGCACGGCGAAGTGTCACCGAACCAAAAAATTGACAAATGTTCGAAAATGGGTGTATGCTATACGTGCTACAAAAAGAGTCTTCGTAGCACTAGATAGGCGAGTCACGCTCGCTAAGGACAGGTATTTTGCCGCTCGATGTACACACATACCGCTGGCCCCAATACAGCTTCTGGTGCCGAGGTTTGCCTTGCGCGCGTTGCGCAGTGGTGCAGCGTGCGCTTGTGTACAGCGTGATCCCTGGCGAGACGCAAGCGAATGACCGTCGCCTTCGGGCGGTGCTGGTCAGCGGCTCCACCGATGTTATAGGCACGCTCTAAGAAGGCTTGCCCTTCAAAAGAGTGCGAGCATGTGCCGTGCGTCTTTTGAAAGGGGGCTTGTCTTGGGGCAACGCGTGCTTGTTCTCAACTCTAGCTATGAGCCGCTTCAGCTAATCTCGACCCGCCGCGCGGTCGTCCTGCTCCTCCAGGAGAAAGCTGAAGTGATCGAGGCCGCTGAACAGCGCTTGCGTGCTCAGGGCTTCTCGATAGAAATCCCCATCGTCATTCGCCTGGTTCGCTATATTCGCATCCCGCGCCGCCTGCGCCTGCCTTGCTCACGGCGCGGCGTGTTGGCACGCGATCGCGAGACATGCCAATACTGCGCTGTACAGCCCGGCCGCGCCCATTTGACGGTCGATCATGTGCTGCCGCGCTCGCGGGGTGGCCCGACGACATGGGAGAATGTGGTGACGGCCTGCCGTGAGTGTAACCACCGCAAGGGCGGCCGCACGCCGGAAGAGGCGAGTATGCCGCTGATGATCGTGCCGCGCCAGCCACAGTATGTGGCCTTT
>JACMIM010000327.1 GCA_014381165.1 Roseiflexaceae bacterium | reverse complement strand
ATTTGAGAAGTCACATCGCCACTGATGTCGGCCAGATGGTCAGAGCTGCGCCTGCCTATGGTGCGACAATCGCGGGCAAGCAGGGTCTGTATCAACAGGGGAATAACAGATACGAAACGGACGCAATTGCACGTGCGCAAGCCGATATCGATGCCTTCTGCGCTCAAAATAAGATGACGAAAGAGGAGTTTTACAAAAAACTCGACGAGCTGAATATCAGAGAAACATACAGCCAGAATGCGCAAGCGGAGTACCAAAAGGGTTTGGTTGATCGCTATGAAGGCAAAGTCTTTGACGAGATCGACGCCTGGCACAGCGAGCACTATGTGAAGTCCGCGATGTCAAAGACATCGCCACTAGATGATAAGTACCTTGCCAGGATTACGATTGCTCGTGCAGTTGCCTCTGGTGGTGGGCCAACGGAAGGCTAGGGGGAGAACTATGGTGACATCGCAATTGATCGATACGGTGAACGTGCCGCCCGTACATCGGCCCGAGTCACAATCTGAAGTCGAGCGTACGTCAGGTGAAACATCCCATCCAATGCTGCATCTTCAACGCCAGCTTGGCAACGCGCATATTGCGCGCATGCTGGCCCAGCGCGAGGAGGCCATCAAGACCGAAGAAGAGGACGAGGAAGCCAAAAAGCTGCTCCAGGCCACGCACGATCCAGCAGTGGCCCAGCGTGCGGACGCGCCGGTGCCCGAGGAAGAAGACGAGGAGCAGTTGCTGCAGGCTTCGCCCGAGGTCGGGCTGGAGGGCGGGCCGGTCAGCGACACACTGGCCGACCAGATCGAGGCCCAGCGCGGTGGCGGCTCGCCACTCGACGGCGGCACGCGCGATTCGATGGAGCAGTCGTTTGGCACCAGCTTCGAGGACGTGCGCGTGCATAGCGGCGCTGAATCGCAGCAGCTCAATCGCAGCATCAGCGCCAAGGCCTTTACCACCGGCAGCGATATCTTTCTTGGCAAAGACGCCAGCGCCAATGACGGCAGCCTGATGGCCCATGAGCTGACTCACGTTGTGCAGCAGCAATCGATGGATACCAGTGGCCCAATGACCGTCGGGCCAGCTGGCGATGGCTATGAGCAGCAGGCCGATGCAGCGGCGGCGGCGGTGACAGCTGGCGGCAGCGCACCGGCGGCCCAGCGCAAAGAAGATGTGTAGCAACCCATGATCAGCGAACTCGACGAGACAATCCGGCAGCTTCTGCTCCACGAGGGCAGCTTTGACCCATCGCAGGTGGATATCAGCTTCGATATCCCCGACCGCGAGTGGTCGAGCAGCATCGCCAAGCCGACCATGAACTGCTACTTGTTCGACATCCGCGAGAACCGCGAGATGCGCCAGCACGGCATGCACATGGAGAACGCCAAGACCGCTCATGCGTATCGTCAACGCCCGCTGGCCTATTACGACCTAACGTATCTGGTGACAGCCTGGACGCGCGCGGTCGAGGATGAGCACCGGCTGATCTGGCATACGCTGCAAACGCTGACCCGCTTCGATCAGCTGCCGCCCAAGCATTTGCAGGGCGCGCTGAACGAGAGCAGCGTGCCGATCTACGCCCGCGCTGCGCTGCCCGAAAGCGTGCTGAAAAGCCCTGGCGAATTCTGGACCGCGCTGGAGAACCAGCTCAAGCCCTCGTTGAGCTACGTGATTACGCTGGCCATGGAGCGGCCCAAATATCCGGCTGGCCCGCCGGTGCTAACAAGCCATGTGGCCTTCAGGTCAGGTGGCGTGTTGGAGGCGCGCTGGGTCTGGCTGGGCGGCAGTGTCAGCGACAGCAGCGGCGCGCCGGTTGGCGGGGCCGAGGTGGAGGTGGCAGGCCGTGGCCTACGGGCCACGGCTGATGCCGAAGGGCGCTTTCGGCTGCGCGTGCCGGGGCCAGGGCGTTACACGTTGGTCGCGCAGGCCGGCACCTGGAGCCAGCGGCGCGAGATCGATATTCCCGATACGCGCTACGACATCGCGTTCGATGCCGACGGCGACACGCGATGAGCCAGCGCCGAAGAAAGCAACCTGTATCAGAACCGGAGTGATACAGCCGACATAGATTTCACCATGTTACGTTACGTGGCTGCAGGAGCTTACAACCACGTTCGTTGTACGCCTGCCTTGTTCCACGCTAGCGCACCCATGTTCGTTGCGCTACCACACTCCCTGCGGTCAAGTAATGGTTGTTGCGCGTGTACCTAACTTCAAGGAAGGAGCCGTCTCGTGCCCGAGTATTTGTCGCCAGGTGTTTATATTGAAGAAGTCAACACCGGCCCGCGCCCGATCGAGGGCGTTGGCACCGCCATGGCCGCGTTCATCGGCTTTGCGCCGGCTGGCCCACCGAATCAGCCACAGCTGATCACCAACTGGACGCAGTATGTCAATGCGTTTGGCAGCCTCGACGAATCGGGGCGGCGCAACCCGCACATGCCAAACACCTTTTTATCGCATGCGGTGTATGGCTATTTCCTGAATGGCGGCGGTCGCTGCTATGTCACTCGCGTGGTCGCGCCGACTGGCCGGCCCGAAAAGCCGGTCGATCTTCAGCTGCCCTCGCGCGCCTCGAAGGCCGTGCCTTCGCTGACGATCAGCTCGCGCGCGACGCCGACCAGCGACATCCAGGTCGAGATCGCGCCGCCGACCGGCGAGAACCCGCCCGAGGGCAGCTTCACGGTCAAGATGCGCACCAGCGGTGGCTTCGAGGAAGTCTATGAGAATGTGAGCCTCGGCAGCAAGGGCGTCAAGAATGTCGCCGAGACCGTCAATCAGGCCAGCAAGCTAGTTACGGTGGCGGTGGCCCAAGGCACCGGCACGCTGCTCGAGCGCGCGCCCGAGATTGGCTCGTATCTGCTCAAGGCACCGGCGCAGACCACGCTAGCCACGGTGCAACCCCAGCACCTGGTCGGCAGCGCCGACGAGCGCACCGGTATCGAGGGCATGGAGATCGCCGAAGACGTGACCATGGTCTGCTGCCCGGATCTCATGTCGCCCTTGGCGATCAAGGAGCTTGGCCGCGATGGCATCAAGGCAGTTCAGCTCGCCAT
>JACMIM010000326.1 GCA_014381165.1 Roseiflexaceae bacterium | reverse complement strand
GCGCCAATGCCGCCCGTTCGCGCGCGCCAAGCCCGCCGACAACGCGGCGCACCACATCGGGCTGGCCGATTGCCTCGGCCAGCGCCGCCGGCGAGGAAACCAACGCATTCGGCAGCTGCCACAGGCGGGCGATCAACGCGCGTTCAGCAAGCGTGTGCTCTTCCAGCCAATCTCGCAGATTTCCAGCCTCACGCACGACCAGGGCGCTACTCATTGATTCCTCGACGCGCGGCATAGCGAAGCGGCGCAGCCGCATGCGCGTAGTGAAGTATAGCACACTAGCAGCGGTGAGGAGGGAAGCAACATGCCGGGGGTGCGGCGTATTGTGTTGCGCGCGCCACGACCGCATCCACGACCGCAGGCGGGTTTCAACCCGCTGCTGCTATGCAAAACGCGCTGAAGCGCGTTGGAGACGGTTGAACGCGCTTCAGCACGTTTCGAGGTATCAGACGCCGGATTCATCCGGCACATCAGCTCCGGGCTTGCCAGAAGCGCATGCTCAGGGACTCGCGGCGTTCGGCGGCGTGTAGGCAACGCAGGTAGTTACGGCCAATCAGAAAGGTTTCTGTCAACCAGAGCAGATCGACCAGCGCGAAGAGAATCCAGAATGCGAAGCTATCGACGAGCGGGTTGCCGGCACGGCCAAGCGGTTGATTGGCCCAAGGATTATCCGGCAAGTAGCGCACCTCGATCTGGTTGCTGCGGCGCGCGGCGGCAGCGGCAGCGCTGGTCAGCGGCGTCCAGAGATCGCGCCGACCAGCTATGTCGCTGGCCGAGTACCATGTTGCGTCGCCCGGAACCTGAAAGCGGTAGCGGGCGATTGGATTGCGCTGATCCTGGCGCTGCGCCGTGACCTGGGCAAATGCTACACGCGAACGCTCCGGATCGCGCAAGGCCAGCGACTCTTGAAACGTATGCAGCGCCGCCAGCTCGACCAACAGCAGTGGTGCTAACAGCGCCCACCAGACAAAATGCCAGACCACCGGGCGAACGTTGAACACAATGCTTCCAATCTAGACCGCTCGCACGGCAGAAATTTGCGAGTAACACGCGCTATTATAACAATCCTAGCGAATTTACAAGTGGTGCATAAGAGTCAATCAGATAGGCATATGCGAATCCCAACAGCCCGGCGCTGAAGCGCCGGGTCGGGCAGGCGCACAAAAGCGTATGTCGCACCGCTTTTCGCGGGCGTGGTATGATGCACCATTATGTGATTTGGCACGCCAGCGAGATGGCGGCCCGCATGCCGCCCGAGGGTGGCGCTGGAGGCCTGAGGTGTCCGCTCGAAGTATTCCTAATCTGCTGGGCGTGTTTCGGCTGGTCGCAACGCCCATCCTGTTCTGGCTCGTCCTGACTGAAACGGCAGCAGGCTATATTGGGGCGTGTGTGCTGCTGCTGTTGATGGCCCTGAGCGATATTGCCGATGGAAAAATCGCCCGCCGCCTTGGCGCAGTCTCGCCGCTAGGCGTTTTTTTGGACACAACCTCGGACAAAATCTTTGTCGCCGGGGCGCTGCTGCCGATGATTCAAGCCGGCTTGCTGCCCGGCTGGATTCCATTCATCGTGATCATTCGCGATTTCCTGGTTTCCGGGCTGCGCTCCTACGCTGCCGCCGAGGGCTTGGTGATTTCGGCGGGCCAGTGGGGCAAGCAGAAGCTGGTGATCACCGTTGTGGCAATCATCTGGCGGCTGCTCGCCGGCGCGGTTGCCCTATTCCCGGCTGCCCCAGCGTGGCTGGCGACCCTCGGCAGCCTGTGGGTGGTGGCCATGGGCCTGGCAGTCATCTGGACTGTCGCCTCTGGCGTCGAGTATTTCTACCGGGCCTGGCCCATGCTGATGAGCGATATTACGCCACAGCACCTCGATCGGCTAGAGGAATGATGCGAGAATGGGGAAATTATGACCAGTAGAATCGCAGAGACATTTGCTCGCTGCAAAGCCGAGGGCCGCATCGCGCTCATGCCCTATTTAATGGTTGGCTATCCCGAGCGTGGATCGACCATGGCGCTGGCTCCCGCGCTGGAACAGGCCGGGGCCGATCTGTTCGAGCTGGGTGTGCCATTCTCCGACCCGCTGGCCGACGGCGCGACCATCCAGCGCGCCGCAGAGCAGTCGCTACGCAACGGTGTGCGCCTGCCCGACTGCCTGCGCACGGCGGCAGATTTGCGCGCCGCTGGGCTACAAGCTCCCTTGGTGATGATGGGCTACTACAACCCATTTCTCCAGTATGGCATCGACCGGCTGTGCGCCGACGCGCAAGCGGCTGGCGTCGACGGCCTGATCATTCCCGACCTGCCACCGGAAGAGGCCGAGGAAGCCAGCGCGGCCTGCCAGGCGAATCAACTCGACCTGATCTGCTTTGTGGCACCGACCACGCCCGAGCCACGCATACGCCAGATCGCCCAGATCGCCAGTGGCTTTATCTATTGCGTGGCGCTGACCGGCGTGACTGGCGCGCGCACCGAGCTTTGGAGTGGCCTGCCCGATTTTCTGGCCCGTGTGCGCCAGCACACCGATCTGCCGCTGGTGGTCGGCTTTGGCATTAGCACCGCCGCACATATTCGTCAGGTCGGCGCGTATGCCGATGGCGCAATTGTCGCCTCGGCGCTGATCAACACGCTGGACGCGCTCGCGCCCGAAGCGCAAACCGCAGGCGCGGCGGCGTTTGTGCGTGGGCTGCGCTAGGGCGCAAAAATGGGAATTCTATCTTTTTTGTTTGGTTGTTTGGTTGGAAGCGCCCAAAAACCAAAAAAAGATGGGGTTCATGCTTGGCCGGCCCCGGGG
>JACMIM010000325.1 GCA_014381165.1 Roseiflexaceae bacterium | reverse complement strand
TGGCTCACCGCCGGTTGGGGCAAGCTGACCAACCCGGCGGGCGTCTGGGTTGGCGCAAAGGCTGGCACGGCCGTCACCGGGTTTATCAACGGCGCGCTCGCAAAGACCGGCGGCGACCATCCCGATGTGAGCGGCTGGTACGCCAGCTTCTTACAACATGTCGCGCTGCCCAATGCGGTGGTGTTCTCGTATATGGTCACGTTTGGCGAAATCCTGGTCGGCAGCGCGCTGATCCTCGGCCTGCTCACCGGGATCGCCGCCTTTTTCGGGGGCTTTATGAACACCAGCTTTTTATTCGCCGGGGCGGTTTCGACCAATCCGCTGCTCTTGCTGCTGGCGAGGTTGATTGTCCTGGCCTGGCGGGTGGCAGGCCACTGGGGGCTCGACCGCTGGGCGCTGCCCATGCTCGGCGTGCCCAGTGCCCCCGGCACGCTGTTCCAGCCGCGCATAACGCCCGCGCCGAGCCGACCATAAGCAGCACGGTGTTCAATATTTGTTTATACGCGGAATAATCACGTTATTCACTATCATGTATACGACTGTTTGAGCCAGCTCAAACAATTGCAGGCTGAATAGCTTGGAATATATTAGCCTTTACACCGTCAATTTCCATGCGTGATTGCTCGGCGATACTCCCAATAATACGAGGAAAGACCGCATGACCAATACGGAGCCTGCCCCTGCCTATCAGCAGGCGGCGGAAGCGGTTATTACCACACTCGGCAGCGACGCGACGAATGGCCTGACGGCGGAGGACGCGCGATCCCGCCTCGCGCAGTACGGTCCCAACGAACTGCAAGCCGAAACGCCGCTTCCAGCCTGGCGCAAGCTTCTGGCCCAGTTTCAGGACGTGTTAGTAATATTGCTGCTGATAGCTGCGGCCATTTCGTTGGTTGTGTGGTGGTATGAAGGCCACGAGGCGGTGCCCTACGAAGCTCTAGTCATCTTTGCGATCGTGTTGTTCAACGGCATCCTAGGCTATGTCCAAGAGGCACGGGCGGAGCGCTCCGTCGCAGCGCTGCAGGCGATGGCCGCTGCGGAGGCTTCTGTACTTCGCGATGGACAGGTTCAGCGCATCCCGGCCACCAACCTAGTACTCGGCGACATCATCCTGATCGAGGCGGGCGATACCATTCCCGCCGACGCACGGTTAACTCACTCTGTTGCGCTGCAAACAGCCGAAGCCTCGCTCACGGGTGAGAGCCTGCCGGTATCCAAAGCTATCGCCCCACTCCTGGAAGAAGTTGGGATTGGCGACCGCGTGAACAGCGTGTTCAGCGGCACAGCAGCCAGCTATGGCCGCGGACGTGCGGTGGTGACAGCGACCGGCATGCAGACGGAGATGGGCAAGATCGCCGGCTTGCTGCGCCGAACCGAGAGCGCCCCGACG
Source organism: Roseiflexaceae bacterium (assembly GCA_014381165.1). Taxonomy (GTDB): domain Bacteria; phylum Chloroflexota; class Chloroflexia; order Chloroflexales; family Roseiflexaceae; genus JACMIM01. The sequence continues at coordinate 6,752 of JACMIM010000325.1, read as the reverse complement.
CCCCTGCAACAGGAGTTGGATCGCATTGGTAAATTGTTGGGCATTGTTGTCGTGATTATCGCGGTGGTTATGATCGGCACCATCGTTGTGGTGGAAGGCATCCGCGAGTTTAATGCGCTTGTTGATGTGCTGATCCTTGGTGTGGCGCTGGCTGTGGCTGCGGTGCCGGAAGGCTTGCCAGCCGTGGTGACAGCGGTGCTGGCGCTGGGTGTGCAGCGTATGGCCAAACGTAATGCCATCGTTCGTAAGCTGCCTGCCGTCGAAACATTGGGATCGGCCAGTGTGATCGCATCCGACAAAACCGGGACGCTGACAAAAAATGAGATGACCGTCCGCACGATTGTCACCGCGAGCGGGCGTGTGGATGTGAGTGGCACGGGCTATGCCCCTGAGGGCGAGCTGCGGCAGAAAGATAATTTGCTACAAAACGAAGTGCTGCGCGCCGAAGTGAGGTACACCCTTCGCGCAGCGGATCGGGCCAACAACGCCGTTTTGCAAGAGCACGATGGGCGCTGGACGATTCAGGGCGATCCAACCGAAGGGGCACTGATTGTCGCCGCCCGCAAAGCTGGCCTCACCAACGAGGTGTTGGAAGAGCGCTTCGCCCGGGTCGGCGAGGTGCCGTTCTCGTCGGAACGCAAGCTGATGAGCACCGTGCATACCGATACGGAGCACCCAGAACGCCTGCTCGTCTTCAGCAAGGGTGCGCCCGACATCCTACTGAACCAGTGTCAGGAGGAATGGGCTATCGACGGACCACGTCCGTTGACCGATGCGCGCCGTACACACATTCACGAGGCCAACGAGCAGCTTGCCGGTGAAGCACTCCGCACACTGGGGATTGCCTTCCGTACGCTGCCGCGTGATGCGCTCCCGGATACCGATGCGATGAACTATCAGCTTGAACAAAAAATGGTGTTTTTGGGGCTGGTGGGCATGATCGATCCGCCTCGTGATGAGGTCAAAGACGCAGTTATAATGGCCAAAGGCGCAGGCATCCGTACCATAATGATTACGGGTGATCACCCACGCACGGCAGCCGCGATCGCGCTGGAACTGGGGATTGCCACAGCTGCAACCGCGATCACGGGCGCGGAACTGGAGCGCTTATCGGACGAGGCGCTTCGTACAACGGTGCGCGAGGCGTCGGTGTATGCCCGAGTTAATCCTGAGCATAAACTGCGCATTGTCAACGCTTTGCAGCAGAACGGCGCGGTGGTCGCGATGACTGGCGATGGCGTGAACGATGCGCCTGCGCTCAAAGCTGCCGACATCGGGGTGGCGATGGGGATCACCGGTACAGATGTCTCCAAGGAAGCCGCTGATATGATCTTAACTGACGACAACTTCGCCACGATCGTCAATGCGGTAGGCGAAGGGCGCGCGATCTTTGCAAATATACAGAAGTTCCTGCGCTTCCTCTTGTCGAGCAATATTGGCGAGGTGCTGACAATGTTCGGCGGCGTACTGCTAGCGAACGTGCTCGGTTTGACCGCTACTGACGGCGAGATGGTTGTGGCACCCTTGCTGGCAACGCAAATCTTGTGGATCAATCTCGTCACAGACGGCGCACCCGCGCTGGCGCTCGGCCTTGACCCCGCCGACCCCGATGTGATGCAGCAACAACCCCGGCCCCAGAGCAGCGGTGTGATTACCCGCGACATGTGGCTCGGCATCGTCTTCGTCGGCGTCATTATGGCTGTTGGAACCTTGCTTGTGCTCGACGCATCCTTGCCGGGCGGCCTCATCGCCGGGTCAGGCGACATGCCATATGGCCGGACGATGGCCTTTAGCACACTGATGCTGTTCCAAATGTTCAATGTGTTCAACGCGCGATCCGATATCCACAGTGTTTTCTACCAGCTGTTTCATAACCCGTGGTTGTTTGGGGCCGTAGCGCTCTCGATTCTCCTTCACGTTGCCGTGATCTATGTGCCGTTTTTACAGCGCGCTTTCGATACAGTGCCGCTGCAAGCGAGCGACTGGCTGACCTGTGTGTTGGTCGCCAGCAGCGTGCTGTGGCTGCGCGAACTGAGCAAAGCGGTGCAGCGCGGCTTCGCCTGTGCCCACGAAGCGCGTGGAGGTAAATAGCAACGTCGAACTGCTGCTAGCAGGTGCGCCTTCAATAAAACCCAAGCACCGTATCTTACCAATACACAGAGGAGTCTCCCATGGATCTACCAATCAACGCGACCATCGAGTGTACCGACGGACCAGGCGGTCACTCAACGGCGATCATTCTGAACCCGGTCAGCAATGAGATCACCCATCTGGTTGTACGCGAGTCAGGCCTGCTTGGTATCGCGCGTATGATATCGATTGAACTCGTGACCGAAAGCACGCCGGAGCTGATTCGCCTGCGCTGTACCAGGGACGAACTTGCGCAAATGCCGCCATTCGTCACCACCAACTATATTCAGTCAGCACCCGGCTATGGTTCAGATGTGATGCTCTGGCCGTATGCGAGCCTGGAATCAGAGATCGGCATCTCCCACGAGAATACGCCTCCCGACGAATTGGCAATTCATCGCGGCTCGCACGTCAATGCGACTGATGGGCACGTCGGAGAGGTGGAGGAGTTTTTGGTCAACCCAAGGAACAATGGCATCACCCATGTCGTTCTACGCGAGGGGCACTTCTGGAATCGCCAGGATGTCACGATCCCAGTTACACAGATTGACCACATCGAAGACGACATCGTCTATCTCAAGCTGAATAAACAGCAGATCGAGGCGCTCCCGGCGATCGCCGTACAGCGGCGTTCGCGGTAGGCCAGGGGAACCTGAAGTGGATCAATTGCTGCCCATCTTATGGCAATATGACGAGGAGCACCTGGATCAGCATAATTTTCGTGATCATTGCTAGCGGATAGACCGTTGCATAGCCGACATTTGGTAAATCATTGTCGGTTTGTTCCAGGGCAAAGCCAAGCAGCGCCGGCTGCGTCTGCAATCCTGCGAGCATGCCAACGAGCAGGCCCATCGGGATTTTGAGCACGTGATAGCCAACCCAGAGCACGAGCAGGGCGGTGCTAACCGTGATACCGGCACCCGCAAGTAAGATGATCAGGCCGTCACCCTGGCGAAGCGTGCTCACAAAGGCAAAGCCCGCGCGCGTGCCAACCCCAGCGAGAAAGAGCACCAACCCAAGTTGGCGCAGCGTGAGGGTTGCGCTATAGGGCATATTCCAAACAAACGGACCCGTTCGACCGAGCGCGCCGAGTATGAGCGCCACCAGCAGCGGACCACCGGCAAAACCGAGCTTGATGGTCACGCCACCTGGCAATGGAATTGGAATAAGTCCGACTAGGAGGCCGAGCGCCAAACCCACATTGAAGGTCAAAAGGTCGATTTCACTAATCGAGCGGTACGAGTCGCCAAAGAAGCGACTGATGCGCTCCATGTACGCGCGTGGGGCAACCACACGCACGCGGTCACCAAGCTCAAGTGTTGTTGCATCGTGCGCCAGCAGATCCACATCACCACGCCGCACCCGCGTGATTATCGCATGAAACTGATCATGCAGATGCAAGTCGCGCAGCGGGCGTCCAATGACCGCGCGCTCTGAAACGATAATCCGTCGAAAATCAAGCGCGTGGCGGTCAAGATCTAGTGCGTCCGGGCTTGCGGTGCCGAGGGCCTGGGTGATCGCGTCGAGCGTCGCGGGCGTACCAATCATACTGACTTCATCGCCTGCAACGAGCCGGGTCTCGGTATCGGCGAGTTTAATTGTGCCATTGTGCTTGACCCGACCGACGACGACATCCCAACCATGCTTTGCAACAAGCTCGCCAACCGACTGCGGCGCGTTGTCGGACTGCATAATCCGAATTGTGCGGTTCTCAAGCGCTGTGCCTGCGTGCCCCGGCAGTTTGAGGGCCTTCGCCTCCTGCTGGTAGTCAATATGCCACCAGCGCTGCACCACAATCATCACCACAATCATGCCGATCACGCCGAGCGGGTAGGTGACCGAGTAGCCGACAATCGGGTCGGCGAGCCATTGCTCACGCAGGGCTGGCGGTGCAAGGACTTTGATCTGTTCCAGTGCGGCGGCGAGCGCGGGTGTATTGGTCAAGCTGCCCGCAAACAGCCCCGCCGCAACGCCCGGTCGCAAACCAAGTAGCAGGGTGCCCAGCACCGTCATGCCAAACGCTACTGTGATCCCACCCACAATCAACAGATTATCGCGGAGCCCTTTGCGACGAAGTGCCGAGAAAAACGAAGCCCCACTGCTTATACCTACCGTGTAGACAAAGATCACGAGGCCAAGGACATACACGAACTCTGGTAATTTGATATCGGGGTGCAAGGCACCAAAGGCGAGCCCAACGAAAAGCACCGCCGCAACGCCGAGGCTGACCCCAGCGATCCGAATACGCCCAATGGCAGAACCGATGGCGGTAACGATGAAAAGCAGCAGGAGCGGCTCGCTGATCAAGAGTTGAATCATGCTTCGGTTTTCTTCCCAATCGCTGAACTGGGGTGGGCCACCTTCACCCACCCCAGTTTTGCCATAGCGTGATACTGCCCGTTAGTTTATGGCGTAGCAAGCGTGAGCGTGAGCCTTACACTCGCTGTGGTCCGGCATCCCGGATCTCCGGCGCTACCGCTGCGTCGAATTGCGCGAAGTTCTTGATGAAGCGCTCGGCCAGGTCACGCGCCTGCCGATCGTAGGCAGCGGTATCGCTCCACGTCGCGCGGCTGAAGCAACCCGTCCGGCACATCTGGGCAGTGCATTGGCACTTGTAGGCCAAAAATTGGGTCAGGCGCGGTGGGAATATCGGCGAGCCGACCATCCAGTGCGGCGCGTACCATCGCGCGGGTGTGCTCAATCGGCATGCGCTGACCGACACCATACGGTCCGCCGCTCCAGCCGGTGTTTAGTAGCCACCAAAACGTCGCTCCACAACGCCAAGAAACCAGCGTTCGGGTAGCAACTGCTTGAACCGTGGCACCCAGACGGCGTCATTGCCGACTCGATAGCGTAAACGTGGATGCGCTTCGCCAACGATCTGTGTGACTAGGCGGGCGACCTTTTGCGGGTCGTCGCCGCGCCGAACCGATTCAGCAAATTTGCGGTCGAGCGCGGCGCGGCGGGTTGCGTAGGCGGGGATAGGCGGGACGGTGCTCGGCGTGGCTTTGTCATGAATGGCGGTGCGAAAAAAGCCTGGCTCGATCAGCACGACGTTCACCCCAAGCGGGCGAACTTCGACGTAGAGAGACTCCGCATAGCCTTCGAGGGCGTGTTTAGTGGCACTATAATAGGCCTGGCCAGGTGTGCCTACCAAACCAGCCAACGAGCTGATAAACAGGAGGATGCCGCTGCCCTGGTCGCGCATGTGCGGCAAGACCTGCGCGGTGACACGCGCGGCACCAAAGAAGTTTGTTTGGAACAACGCCTCTGCATCGGCGATAGCTGTCTCCTCCACCAGGGCCGAGACCGTGCGCCCGGCGTTGTTGACAAGCACGTCGACCCTTCCCGCTTCAGCAATGATCCCGCCGACACACGCGGCAACCGACGCGGCGTCGCTCACATCCAACACACGCATACGTACTCCACTGGGGGTATCGGGCGTAGGTTGACGGCTGGTTCCATAGACAATCATGCCCGTCTGTATGAGATTGGTCGCGATCAAATCGCCAAATCCTGACGATGCGCCCGTGACGAGGGCGACACGTTGTTTCGTCATGACAGCTCCTTTACTATGCCCATCATCTCGCTTGCGAGGTGCTTGCCGTGCTGATCGTGAAGCGCACCTTGTTGTGAATGCATCATTGCTGTCTGTCCAAGGGCGAAACGCTAGACAACCATGAAAGGAGCACTCATTTTCGCACGACGTAATCAACGCAATGGATGGCGGCGATGGCCGAAAGTGCATACATGCGGCCAACAAAGCGCTGCAAGCAGTGCTTCATCGGCGGCGCACAGGTGAGGGACATCACTCGCAATACCGTCAGCGGTACCGCCTGAAGAACTCCCGAAGCTCTTGCACAAACAACTCTGGCTCTTCCAGCGCGGCGAAGTGGCCGCCACGAGGCATTTTCGCAAAGTGTTGCACATTCAGACTGCGCTCGGCCCACTCCCTGGGGAACTGCGCTTCACGGGGGAAGAGCGAAATTCCAGCTGGCACGTCGCTGCGCGCTGCTGGCGACCCTTCTGCGCGCGCATCCTCTAAGTACATGCGAGCAGCAGAACCCGCCGTTTCGGTGACCCAGTAGATCATCAGGTTGGTCAGCAATGCGTCCCGCCCGCCAAACGCGGCTTCAACGTCGTTGTCCTGCGCCCCAGTGTTCACAAAGCTGAGAACCCAGGCCGCCCACCCTACTGGCGAGTCGTTCACGCCAAAGGCCAGGGTTTGCGGCTTGGTCATCTGCAGCATGGCATAGGCACCTTCGGCGAACCACCAACCCTGTATAAGGCCGGCGAACTTCTGCTCCTCGTCGGACAAGGGTGGATCGTCCTCCTGGCCTGTCGGGTACTCCACATCGGTGAGGTGAATCGCACGTATGACTGCGGGATGCTGGAGCGCCAACGCTTTTGTCACCCCACTGCCGATGTCGCCACCAGCAGCCACGAAATGACCATAGCCCAGCACATCGGTCATCAGCCGCGCCCAAATGTTGGCCACCCCGCTGCTTGTCAGGGTCCTGCGCTCCGAGAAACCGAAGCCAGGGAGGGAGGGTATGATCACGTCGAAAGAATCTTCCGCCTTGCCGCCGTGGCGCTCTGGGTCAGTCAACAGCGGGATGATC